>DAOWIV010000077.1 GCA_030640725.1 Methanosarcinales archaeon
GAGTTTTGCTGAAAGATTTAGGACGGTATGATGAAGCAGAAAAAGAGTACAGAGAAGCAATAAGGGCAAATCCAGATCATGCAGCAGCCCATTACAATCTTGGAGTTTTGCTGAAAGATTTAGGACGGTATGATGAAGCAGAAAAAGAGTACAGAGAAGCAATAAGGGCAGATCCAAGATCGGGCAAAGGCTCACGCAATTTTTGGCATCCTCTTTTTGATAACAGAAATGCCAGAAGAGGCAAAGATGGAATTTGAGATCACAAAGAAGTTATTCAGGAATCGGGGAAGAGGAGAGGATGTGAAGAAAGTGGAAGGGTTATTAGCAAATACTTGAGAAAACAAGATGAACAAAGGCAATACAGATGGTCATCCCATGAAAATCGAAGACAAATTCACTGAACTAAAATCCCGCGACGAAGGCGCGCTCATCGCATACATCTGCGCTGGCGACCCGACGCCTGAGGCGACCGCAGAGATCGTGCATGCGCTGGTGGAGGGCGGCGCGGATATCATCGAACTTGGTCTGCCGTTCTCAGATCCGATCGCTGATGGTCCCACGATTCAGGCATCGATCGAACGTGCGCTTGATTCTGGCATGAACCCGGACATCTTCTTTGATCTCGCCAGATCGCTGGATGCTGATGTGGGCGCAGATGTCCCGTTCGTCGTGATGACGTACTACAACCTCATATTCAAGCGCGGGCTTGAAAAGTTCGTTGCCGACTGCGTTGATAGCGGGATTACCGGCATCATCGTCCCCGATCTTCCGGTTGAGGAATCGGGCGATCTTGCCACGCATTGCAGGAGACATGGGGTTGACCTGATCTTTTTTATTGCGCCAACCACATACCCGGAGCGTATGCAGCTGATCGCGGAGAATGTTTCCGGGTTCATCTACCTCGTTGCAAGAACCGGTGTCACAGGGGCGAGGGGCGATGTTGCGGAATCGACGCTCTCCCTGATCGATAAGGTGCGCGGCACAACCCGCACGACTACGCCGCTTGCGGTCGGGTTTGGCATATCCACCGGGGATCAGGCATCTACCATCATCGGGGAGGGTGCTGATGGCGTGATCGTCGGTTCAGCGTTCGTGGATATCATCGCGGACGGAAATGCGGTGCCAGAGCGCATCGAGGAGCTTGCGCGGGAGTTGAAGGCTGGTTGCTGTCACGGCTGACCACACCCCCGAAAAACCGATACATTAAAGTTCGATCCGATCAGTGTATTATAATTCATCCGTAGCAGACAAAACATGTCGTTACGACTACGGTGGTGCGTGATTCATGGACGAACAAACAATAAACGCCGTTAACACAATACTGGACGAATCTCCACACAGGGGCTTTGAAGAAGGTGTGGAACTGGCGATCAACCTGAAGAATATCGATCTGAGCCAGCCGCGTTTTCGGGTGGACGAAGAGATCATTCTTCCGCATGGTCTTGGCAGACCGATCTCGGTTGCGGTCTTTGCGCGTGGCGAGACCGCGATTGTGGCAGATAAGGCGGGTGCCGACTTAGTCATCGACCCGGATTTGATCGATGAGTACGGCGATGATAAAAACAAGGCAAGGGGTCTTGCAAATGCACACGACTTTTTCATCGCGGAGACTGCGTACATGCCAGCCATAGGAAAGAAGCTCGGCGCGATTCTCGGTCCCCGGGGCAAGATGCCAGAGCCACTGACGCCTGATAAGGATATTGCCCAGGTCATCAACAAGATACGGAACAGCATAAGAGTCAGGTCCAAGGACCGGAAGACGTTCCATGCGCCGGTCGGGCGGCGGAATATGCCAGCCGACGAGCTTGCCGAAAATATCGAGGCAGTGATCATCAGACTCGAAGATGTGCTGGATAAGGGTGCGCAGAACATTCGGTCCGTCTATGTGACGACGACGATGGGTAAATCTGCGAAAGTGAGGTGAGTTGTTATGGATACAATGACAGAACACCGCACGGCGCAGATTCCACAGTGGAAGATCGACGAGATCGAGAATATCAAGCAACTGGTAGGCAAGTATCCGGTGATGGGAATCGTGGGAATCCGCGACATACCGGCAAAGCAGTTACAGGAGATGCGCCGAAGTCTGAAAGGCATCGCAAAACTCCACATCTATAGAAATAGTCTCCTGCACCGTGCATTAGATCAGTGCGATGACACCATCAGCGCGATGGGGGCGCACATCAACGATCAAACCGCACTCATCTTCACAGACTTAAACCCGTTCAAACTATTCAAGCTGCTTGAGGCAAGCAAGACGAGTGCTCCGATCAAAGCAGGCGCATCCGCACCCGAAGATATCGTGGTAGAAGCAGGTCCGACCTCATTTGCCCCGGGACCGGTCATAGGTGATCTGCAGAGCGCGGGCATACCAGCCAAGATCGATAAGGGCAAGGTCGTGATCAAGGAGACGAAGGTGGTTGCACATGCAGGCGAGCCGGTGTCACGAGCGCTCTCTGAGATGCTCACGCGTCTTGAGATCTATCCGATGGTCGTCGGTCTTGATCTCCGTGCCGTTTATGATGCGGGTACGGTGCTTGAGGCAGGCGTTCTGGATATCGATGAGGCTGAGTATGCGGACAATCTTGCAATAGCTGCCACATGCGCATTCAATCTTGCCATTGGTATTACGTACCCATCGAATGCAACGATCATGACGCTGCTTTCGCAGGCATCAGCCGGTGCAAGGAACCTTGGTATAAATTCTGCCATACCAGAGCCTGCTCTCGTCGATACGCTGCTTCAGGTGGCGCAGTCGAAGGCGACCTCGCTTGCATGTAGCATCGACGACCCCGCTGCGCTGGGAGATGCTCTGCAGGCTTTGCTCCCGCAAAAAGCAGCCGCAGAGGAAGCGGTTTCTGCGGCAGGCGAAACCGAAGAGAAAGCGGAAGATGCAGCTGGAGACGACTTGCAGGAAGCGGCAGAAGAAGAGTCAGCGGAAGAGAAAGAAGAGGAAGCGGCAGAAGGGCTTGGTCTTCTATTCGGATGACCCGACAAAGAACGATAAACGAATAATCAATCATTAGAGGTGAACTAAATATGGAATATATATACGCAGCATTGATACTGCACAACGCAGAGAAGGATGTAACCGAACAGGGAATTACCAGTGTACTCGATGCAGCAGGTGTCGATGTGGATGAAGCAAGGGTGAAAGCACTTGTTGCAGCGCTTGATGGCGTTGACATAGAGAGTGCGATCTCACAGGCGGCGGTAGCACCTGTTGCGGCTCCAGCAGGAGCGGCAGAGGCTGCACCGGCAGCAGAGGCAGCGCCAGCTGAAGAGGCAGAAGAAGAGAAGAAGGAAGAGAAGAAGGAAGAGGAAGAAGAGGCAGGAATGGCAGGTCTTGGAGCACTGTTCGGATAACCCTATACATGCGAGACTTATTGCAGAGATTATCAGACGCACACGGAATCTCCGGATACGAGGGCAGCGTTCGTGCGATTGTTGAGCAGGAACTTGCCCCCTACGGAGACCTGCGGGTAGACGCGCCGGGCAACCTGATATTCACAAAGAAAGGTACGAAGGGTGACGCAAGCCCCGGCGTTATGCTCGCCGCGCATCTCGATGAGATCGGGCTTGCAGTAAAGCACATCGATGACGAAGGCTTTCTCAGGTTCGTGAAGGTCGGCGGGTGGTTTGATCCGACCTTACTCAACCAGAGGGTGATTGTTCACTCGGAAAAGCCATGCGTCGGCGTGATCGGGTCAAAACCTCCGCACGTCATGAAAGAGGCGGACAGAAAGAAGCCGGTGGACTCAAAAGACATGTTCGTCGATGTCGGCGCATCGTCAGCAGACGATGCAGCAGATATGGGAATCGAGGTCGGAACAGCGATCTCGATCGACCGCAACTTCACTCCGCTTGCAAACGACAGGATCACCGGAAAAGCCCTCGATAACCGCGCCGGTGTTGCGCTCCTCGTGGAGGCGATGAAACGGATCAGCAAGAGCGATATCGGATCGACAATATATGCAGTCTTCACGGTTCAGGAGGAGGTCGGGCTTAAAGGAGCAAAGACCTCTGCATTCGGGCTGAACCCTGCCGTTGCGATTGCGCTTGACGTCTGCGTCGCAGGCGACCATCCCGGCATCACCAAAACAGACTCCGCGATGGCGGTCGGGAAGGGTGCGGTCATAACAGTGATGGACGCAGGCGGAAGAGGTGTGATCACACACCCATCGGTGCTCAAGTGGCTGCGCGAGACTGCTGATGAGAACAAGATCCCATACCAGCTCGACGTCTCGGACGGCGGCACAACCGATGCAACAGCGATCAGCCTGACCCGCGAGGGAATCCCGTCAGGGGTTCTTTCGATGGCGACGCGCTACATTCACTCACCAGTCGAGGTGCTCTCGCTTGATGACATGACGGCGTGTGCTGACCTGATCGTTCATGCAGTTGGTACGGCAGAAAAGTGGTTCTGAGTCATCAGGACCACTGTGAAGCGCCGATGATGACAATCGCGACTGAAACGGTGATGAACCCTATGAGACCTGAGGCGCTTGATCTGCGTTGACTGATGCGCTTTTGGAAAGAGTGGTTGGTTACTTATTTTTCTGAAAATACTGGTATTGCAACCACTCCTCTATTTTTGCCAGACGCTTGAAAATTCGGGCGGTGTCCTCCCTGATTTCGTGACATGCCGGAAAACACCGGGCATGCGCCACCTGCACAATCGACATCTTTAAATGTGGTTTGTGCAAAAAGATGGTTGTTCTCACCCTATCACAGAAGCGGGGGTAGCCAAGCGGTCAACGGCGACAGACTCAAGATCTGTTCTCGAAGGAGTTCATGGGTTCGAATCCCCTCCCCCGCATTTTCCGTATTTTTATGGTGATTGCTATGACATTCTCGCCGGTGCTGGCATCAAAAGCCCTGTGGCAGCTCAGGGTCAGGAAAAGACCCTTTGTCCTGTCGCATGGGATCAATGCAAGATGTAATCTGCAATGCAAGTTCTGTGAGTACTGGAAAGAGGAAGGGGATGAGATGAGCACCGAAGAAGTGTTCAGTCTCCTTGACGAAGCCAGATCGTTTGGAATAATGATCTATAATGCATGGACCGCTGAACCACTCATGCGAAAAGACCTACCCGAGATTTTAAGGCACGCTCACGACATCGGGATGATAACCTCACTCATAACCAACGGAAAACTCCTGAAAAAGAGAATTCATGATCTGTCTGACCTTGATTACCTGTCGATCTCTGTTGATGGCATAAAAACATTCAAAGAGATACGAGGAATCGATTTTGATGATGTGCTGGACGGGATAAAGGAAGCAAAACACGAAGGTCACAGCATTCTCATGAATTGTGTCATCAGCAGAAAGAATCAGGACGAACTCACTGAACTGGTCTACCTGGCACGCGATCTGGGTGTATCTATCTCGTTTGAACCGATCCACGAATTCAGCGGGATTGGTGATGATGTGTGGGATGAACTCGGGATCCGGGATATGGCAGCCTACAAAAGGGCGGTCGATCAGATCATCGAACTTAAGCGAGATAAATTCCCGATCATCAATTCCCTGACGTATCTCCGGATGGTAAAGGAGTTGAAACCGACTTTCAGATGTCACGCCAGCGATATTGTCCTCCACGTCACCGCGGATGGAAGGATCGAGAATTGCCGGGTGAAGAAGGTTCATCTGGGCGATGTTGGCGATGGGATTGCGAACGTCTGGAAATCATCAGAAGCAACACGAAAAAGAGTGGCAAATGAGTGTGAGGGCTGTCTGTTCTTTGGATATGTTGAGAACAGCCTGTTATACGATTTTAAGCCAGAGGTGATGGCGCATTACGAGTGGATGTGATAATCTTCCACCATCCTCTTCCTAATCCTCACCCCTATTCGGATTTCATGTACTCTCGCAGGAGAACTGTGGCATAGCAACCTTTCGGCAGGAAAAACTCAGAAGCCACACACAACTCACCACCCACCTCACTACCTACCTCACCACCTACTTCGCCGCCCACCTTACCATCAACCACATCGAAAACAGGATCTGCATCGATCACGATCGCCCGGTGTCCACCTCTCGAAGCAAGCTCTGGCATTCCGGTGATCTCAAAACTGCTGGTCAATTCATGGATATCGATTCCGAGGTCGGAGATTACGGTCTGTTCGATCTCGCTTGTGAGTTTTGATGCTGATCCGATCAGGGAATGAGTCACCCACGCACGTCTCCGGCGGATAAGGTTGTTGATACCATCGATGGTTGCCGGTGTCACGATCTCGGTCTTTGAAGCATCTGGCAAGCCATTTTTGCCTCTGAAGCATACAACATCGCCTTCCATCGCCTTATTCAATGGGATCCCTTCTTTTATGCGATAACTCAGGATTTTATTGAATATAAACGACTGATGTGCGTGTACAAACATCTTTGTGAGATTTTTTGGAAGCGTTCGGAACGCACCGGTATAATCATCAGGATACTTGACCAGATGGTTCAGCATCGCACGTTCGTAACGCAGACGATCCGGAAAACTGATCAATGCAGCTTTAAAATCATAAGCATCCCCTGCACTCCACGCATCCCAGAGACACCTGCGAATTTCGAATGATCGCTCACCCGGAAACGGTTTTGCGATATATGCCATAGCAGCACCCTCAAAATCGCCTGAAACGATCAGTCTGCCGACCTCGTGCGTGATCGGGCGGATCGTCCCGAACCGCTGCGTGCCATAGAAATTCGGCATGCCTCCTGCGATCTTAAGTTCGCTGGATATGTCCTCGAGGCGTTTTACCACTTCGTCCCTGCCGCCGCATCTTTCATCGATGTCTCGTATGACAATCCTGAATTTGTTGCCCTGAAGGTCGCCAAGACTTATTTTTTTGTTTGACCGCCCGATAATCTCAAGCTCGACATCCGGTATGTGAACACCCGAAATTTCTGCCTCTATGATGTGGTCCGGGTCCCAGATACCAATTCTCTGGACGGTGACTGCTCGTTTGTCTTTGGTGCCAGCCCATCCGAACCGGGTTCTGCTGACCCTGAAACGCCGTGACAGATCCCTGATCAGGTGATTGGTGTCCCAGTTCTTTTTTGTGAGCTTTACGATGAGATACTGCCCGCTTGCGCTTTCTCGCAGGTTCTGGTCCCAGACCTCAGTGACATGGAAGTCCTCTGCATCCGAGCGGATCGTGCCGCTGATTCCGCTTGTTTTTGTGAGGTATGTATCGATTCCGAGGGGGGTTTCAATTGATGTTATTATTACTCGCTCCTTTTGATTGACTGCAATCAGCAGCTACCGGCGCCTGCACGGTGGCAGCCAGCTCACACGCAATCTTCACATTCATCAGCAGGTCGTCAACCGTGCTTATCAGCGTTCCGAGCCTCGGCGCCGACATCTCAACGACCAGCGACGCACCTGTGCTACGCATCGTCATATTCCGCAGATTGTCCGGAGCAAGCGCATCCTCGATCACCGATGCATCCGGGCATCCGATGGTGATAACTCCCTGATATTTGCCGTTCACCACGGCACATCCTTTGTTCCGAGTTTATATCCGATTATGTTGGTGATTCTGTGCATAATCGGAGTAATAATGAGTATGGTTATCACAATCCAGATAGTAAAATTCGAGACGAACCATTCTCGCTCAATGAGGAATGTCAGTAACCATGCGCCCGCTACAAAGTCGAGCTGGTCTGCGATCGGGAACGACGCCCCGCGCTCAAGTCCGATTCTCCGTTTTACAAAGCTCATTCCGAGATCTCCAAGCAACGATCCGATCGAGAGGCAGAAGATGGCTTTCAGGGTGAACAATGGGAAAAACGAATAATGCGGTACAGTCCACATCTGGATCAACCCGATTGCGATACCTGCTGCACTCCCTGCAAAGAAACCGATGTAGGTCTTCCCGTCGCCGAGTATTCGCCTTCCATCGGCGAAGTTCCTGCCGAAATCGATGGGGGGACCGCGCCCGAAGAACGCTGCGCACGGGTTTGGCAGGTATGCGGGCAGCATCAGCCAGAAGGCGATAATGAGCGTGTCAAACACGATGGTGGTGTTGGTTGCAGGCTCATATTAATGATCCGGTTCTCGCTATTCTGCTACTGCCTGTGGCAGATCACCCTTTCCGCATCCTCTTGATCTCCCGCAGCCTTCGTACCGCCACCTCCCCCAGAAAGATCACCATCGCCGCAAGCAGAAACGGCAGTCGCTTCTCCTCTGGCTCCTCCACCGTGCGCGTTGAGCGCTCTTTCAGGTGCGCAATCAGCGGCTCAATCTCATCCTCGGCATAAACCCCAGCCCCACCGCCAAACATCTCTATCGTGCTCTTCAGATCTTCTGAGAACCCGACGTCCCTGAATTCCTCAGGATAGTTCACAGCGATCACGTATCCGGAAATATCCATAAATCCCTGCGAATCAGCCGTGATCGATGCCTGATATTGGTCTTCATCGACCTGCGAGAGTTCAAGTTTCGTTCCATCGAGAGTTATGCTTGGAACTGTCTCTGATCTAATATTGATGATCGCATCGTCGCCAAGATATATATCGTCGGCAGATATCACAATATCGTCGTTTCTTCTCGGATCTCCGACCGCCCAGTTGACCATCCTCGATATCAGGAGCGCATTCTCGCCGCTATAAAGCGTGCCAGACCACCCCGTGCCGTCATCGGTGCTGAGCGCGACCACATGCCCCATGCCAAACCGCCATGCAGTCACAATCGGCTTTCCAGCCCCGGTCGTGACAAGCGTCTGCGCACCGGTCTTCGGGGTGACCTTGTTGTAGCCGGTGAGCGAGCCTGACAGTTCGAGATTCTCGCTGATAAAATGATTCGGGTTCAGGACGATGACCGAAAAATCACCTTTTGCCGTATCATCCGGCTCTTCCGGCTTCTCTCCAAATATAACGTTCAGCCGCTCGGATTCTGCCGGTCTGTAGTAGATTCCTCCGCCTGCTGATGCCAGTGACCGCATAAAATCCTCGTCTGTTGTCTCGCCAACGCCGACCGCGTAGGTGGTGACGCCAGCACCAACCATGCTTCTGGCAAGACCAAGACACGCGTCTTTGTTGCTTGTCTGCCCGTCAGAGATGACGATCACGCTCTTTGCACCCGCATACCCATCGAGCATTGCAGAAGCGGCATTCTGTGCCACATCC
>DAOWIV010000055.1 GCA_030640725.1 Methanosarcinales archaeon
CAGCGGGGGCAATGGCATCTACTTTGTTCATGGAAAGGGTTTCACAATTAGAGATAGTACGATCGATGGGAATGCTGGCGGAATAATATATTATGATGCTGCTTCTGGTGATGCTATCGTGGAAGATAACACCGTCACCAACAATGTCGGCTCTGGAGTGCACATCAGTCTTGCTGAAGGAAAGAGCGCCACTGTCAAAAACAACAAAATCGATAACAATGCTGGCGGTTCCAGCGATGGGATATATGTCAACATAGCCGGTTCGGGTGGAGCGATGAACATAGAGAATAATCCTGTCACAAAAAGCGGACAGCGTGGAATTCGTCTCGGAGGCGTTAGGGCTGGCTCCACTGTTGCGAACTTCACGGTTCACGATTCCGGTTCACATGGACTCCGTGCTGATTATTCAGATATAGCTATCGAGAATGTCACGATCACTGCTAACGGTGGTCATGGCATCTACTTTGTTCATGGAAAAAGTTTCACAATTCGGAACAGCACAATCGATGGAAATGCTGGCGGCATCGTATATGATGGAAATCGCGCCACTGGCGATGCTATCGTAGAAGACAATATCATCACCAATAATATTGGTTCCGGTTTACGGATTGATCTTACCGAAGGAAAGAGTACCACCGTCAGGAACAACAAGATCGATAACAATGCAGGTAGTTCCAGTGACGGGATTTATGTTTACATCGCAGGTACAGGTGGAGTAGCAACCATCAAAAACAATCTGGTCGAGGATAGTGGGCGGTACGGGATTTATCTGACCGGAGCAACGAATTCAGTCGTTGTCGGCAATGACATCATGAGGAACAGTTATGGCATGTATTTGCATTCTTCGTCGAATAACTCGATCTTCCACAATGATTTCATCAACAATGCCAATTACAACGCCAAGGATGATGGCGATTCCAACTCCTGGGACGACGGCTACCCCTCCGCCGGGAACTACTGGAGCGATCATGGCGGCGCCGATGATTTCAAGGGACCGGGTCAGAATCAGTCTGGCAAGGATGGTATCGTTGACATCTCCTACCCGGTTCAGGGCGGCAGCGGCGTGGACAGGTACCCGCTTGTGAATCCGTGGCCGCTGAAGGGCGACCTCAACGGCGACCACCTCCTCACCCCCGCGGATGCCGCGATCGCGCTCCGGATCGCAGCCAGCGGCGGCTGGGACCCTGCTGCGGACATGAGCGGCGACGGGCAGATCACCTCCCTTGATGCGCTGATGATCCTGCAGGCGGCGGCTGAGAATATAAAATTGTGAATATCAATGAAAATTATAATAAACGTGGTGGTAAAACATGGAATTGAGCAACCAGCAGAAAAGAAGACATAGTCGAGCGATGATTAGTGATATGCTGACCAGAGCAACGTACATGGGCGTGCTCGTGCTGCTGCTTGCGTGTGTAGGTGCGGCGGTGGGCGCGACGTGGGTGGTGGATTGTGAGGCTAAGCGGCTAAACACGTACGATAAAATAAATTATAGGTGATATTATGAAAAAATGTCAAGTAAACATCGGTAAAATTATTATTGTATTAGTGATATCTGTTATTTTCATGTCAACCCATGCCATTGGAGATATAGCACCTCCAAACGCGCAGGGAGAGACCATGCAGCCAATCAATGTAACCAACGTACAGATGGTGAACGAAACAGTATATATAGACTTGTGTGTAGAAAATGCTACCGTAAAGTGCAATTTCACTCTGATGAACCATGGAGCGAACGAAAATATGCTCGTGGGCTTTCCAGTCGGGCTTGGGTGGGAGGGGCAGGGTGAAGATCCGTATACATACCCATTAGAGGATTTTAAGGCTTATGTGAATTCCCAACCGGTGGAAACCAGAGAAATGGATGTGAATGGGAGTATGTGGATGGTATGGGACATGAGTTTTGATGAGATGGAGATAAAGGATATTGATGTCAGTTACTGGGTGCCGCTCAGTTATTACGGAAACTATGGCAGGATGGCGAGCCACTGGTTCACTTATGTACTGAAAACAGGCGCAGCATGGGGCGGTGTCATCGAAGAGGCAAACATCACGATAGTGCTTCACGACATAGAGTCAGACCAGATAACCGAACTCACCCCGGATGGCTACGTCTTTGAAAACAACATCATAACATGGAATTTCACATCGATAGAACCAACCGAGAATATCTACATCCAGTTTGAAACGTTGCGCGAGGAGGGATACACAATCCCCGGATTTGTATCGGATGAAAACCACGCAGGAATACCTGATGCGATAATTGAACTTCGTTACTGGCATCCGGAGAACGGCACCGTCGGAGAGATCGTCAATGACGTGTACGGAGAGCCACTGGTCACCACAACTTCTAACG
>DAOWIV010000088.1 GCA_030640725.1 Methanosarcinales archaeon
ACCCGAATGCCCGTGCCAGCGCAAAGCAAGCACCACTGCTCTGGTGCCCATGCGTCGAGCTAATATCAGATTTTCATGCATTGTTGCATGATGCTCTCCGGTTCAAAAGTGCTAAAGCAAGGATTAAGAAGATCGTCCATGAAACTCGGAGTACAGGAGATGAGTATAAAGGATTGAAGTTAAAGTCAATGGTGGTGATGCTACATGAAAATAGAAGATGCCGTTTCAACACTGAAGAAATTTAAATTTGTTCACTCAATCATCCTTTTCGGTTCAAGGGCTATAGGAACTGGAAGAAAAGAGAGCGATTTCGATTTATGCATCATATCAAAACCGGACATGGATGTTGGTTTAAAGGAGAGAGTATCTCTTGAAAATTCAGTACCGGAGAACATAGATATTTCGCTGCTTAATGAACTGCCTGTAAATATTCGCAAAAGGGTTTTTCTTGAAGGGAAGGTGCTTTACACCAAAGATCTCTACTACGTCCTGACCCTTGCAAAGGAGGCAGAGATGGAGTACACAAGGTATGGAAGTATGAGAATGGACTATCACAAAGCCGTTATGGGACGGATAAGTGCAAGACTCGGGTGATTGATTTGGATATTGAAAGGATAATTGATAAAATGGACGATCTGGAAAAATGCCTGAGAGAACTCGAGGAATACCTTCCGGAAGGCGTGGAGGAGTATTTGAGAAGCGGGATGAGGCGAAGGGCGTGCGAGAGGGCATTCCAGTTAGCAGGCGAGAATCTACTGGATATCTGCAACATGATCATATCAGATGTTGGGTTAGGAATGCCGCGCGATAGCCGGGACACAATACGAAAGCTTGCCAGTCACCAGGTGATATCAGAATCCCTTGCATCACGACTTGAGGAACTGATCGGATTTAGAAATCTGCTTGTCCATCAATACGGCAGGGTGGATGACTTCAGAGCACATAAGCAGCTGTATGGTGAGTCAGGGGACTTTTACGAATTTCTTGAAGAGATTGAGAGATTCATCACTTCAAAAAGAGACGAATCCAGTGAACGTCGAACAAACTGAGTGTTGACAGGGTCAGCAATTCTCGGCTATGCCATCGCTCGCATCTCAACCATAGCCCTCTCGCTCGCCGCCACCACCGCATGTATGCTCGTGAAATCCGCGCCGCCCCCATCATCCACAACCCGGGCGTCCGCCCGCCGCCGCACCCGCGCACGCAAGCATCAGCACCGCAAGCACGCCCCGCCAAAAATCACCGATCGCAAAACGATTGCGTGTTTCGAGCAGGTGGGAATATCTTGTCATAACAATCAACTCCGCTATGTTACATTCCGCACATGCTATACGTCCATAAGTACTTTTTGCATCACAGGACTATCATGCCTTACGGCGTTGCGGATGAAATCTGTGTAATCGGTGTTAATCTGTGTCTGTGGCTAAAAGTTTTATTTGCCACAGATTAAACGTAGATTACGCAGATTAACGGTGTAGATGACTTCTCAGATCGATAGTGTCCCATTCCAGTAGTTGTGCTTACCCGGGGACAATCCGATGTAGCCAGAAAATAATGAAAAGTCTCACGGGTGCCAAACGGGTACCAAAGTTTTTGATAACCTTCTGCCAGAATTACCCGCGATGCGCGTCTATGAAAACCCCCTGCTGAAACTGAACGTAACCGCACGCAACGATAAGGTGCAACTCGATGCCGAAGGTGTGCTCGCCCTGCCGGCAAAACCGATTATCAAGAAGATAAACCGGGTTTTCTCCGACGAAAAGCCGATTTTAAGCGAGGAGGGACGGCTCGTCTTCTCGACGTGGATCCCACCGCTTCCGGGCGGCGCATTCGACCGGATGATCTCGGCAGAGGTGAGCGCGCTATTAAGAAAGCGTGTGCCGGACCAGACCTCGATCGGGATTACAACACGCTGCCCGAACAACTGCATTCACTGCGGCGCATCGGATGTCAGAGGCACAGAAATGCCGCTCTCTGTGATCAAGAGCGTGATCGATCAGGCGCTTGATCTTGGCACATACCTGATCTCGTTTGATGGCGGCGAGCCGATGATCAGGAAAGACATCACGCAGATGGTGGCGCACGTGGACAAAGAGAAGGCGATTGCAACCTCGTTCGCATCAGGGTACGGGCTTTCGGAATCGCTTGCCTGCGAGCTAAAAAACGCCGGTATGTACGCGGTCAGGGTCAGCCTCGATGGTCATGACGCTTCTGAGCACGACCGGATGCGGGGGCGCACCGGCGCATTCGATGACGCCACAAGCGGTATAAAAAATGCGCTTGGGGCGGGACTGCTCGTGGACATGTTCGTGGTGGTCTCGCCGGAAAACATCGATCATCTGGATGATTTCTATTCGCTTGCCTGCGATCTCGGCGTGCACGAGGTCTCGCTGTACGAGATCATTGCTGTCGGCAGATGGATGGATCACGAGGATGAGGTGATCACGTCAGGCGACGTTTCCAGGCTCAAGGATTTCCAGAAACGGATCAATAGCCAGCCAGACGGTCCAAGGATCACCGCGTTTCCATATTTCATGGGTCCTGATCTGTTTGGCTGCTTTGCCGGCAGACGCTGGATGCACGTAACAGCAGCAGGAGACGTGCTTCCGTGCGCCTACACGCCGCTATCGTTCGGAAACGTGTGTGAAGAGAAGCTTACTACGATCTGGAAGCGAATCGGCAAGCATCCGGCATACAAAGGGGCGGCAGACTACTGCATGATGCGAAACCCGGAATTCAGGGCGCAATACATCCACTCGATCCCGGGAGGTGCAGAAATGCCGTACCGGGTTGGATGAACTGGAGACGGCGAAAAACTCGTTCTTGATCCGCTCTCGTGCAACACATGTGGAATCTGTGCGGCAGTCTGCCCGCAGGGGGCTGTTGAGAT
>DAOWIV010000287.1 GCA_030640725.1 Methanosarcinales archaeon
CCAGAATCAGGAAAAATTTTATGCACATAAAAACAATGATAATTGAATGATTGCCAGGCGACAAACTATTGTGACTATTGTACTCATAAGCGCGATCCTGCTTGCTACACACCTCGCCTCATGCGACGATGTGACCTGGACAAACAAGAAGACCCACACCCTTGACAAGGGCGATGCGTTCTCGGTCGGCGCATTCACAGTCAAAGCCACTGATTTCGACGGGATGGGGTCGGTTGTGCTCGAAATCAAACAGAATGCAGAAGAGGAAATCGGCGAGGTGGTCGAGAAGATCTTTCTTGCAAAGGGCGAGGTGTGGGATAACGACGAGATCCGGCTGGAATGCAATGATGCGACTGACAAAGACGATCTAGAGTCCATAGGCAGATATCCATGGTATCCTGCGGCAGAGATCACCTCATGGGTCGCAGATAGGAAGACACCGGACATAACACTTGGTATTTCACTTGACAAAAGCGAATATCTCTACGGCGATACCGTAACAGCAGAGATCACAGTCGAGAACGACGGTGACAGCGATCTGCGTGAAGGGGTGCTGAACATCAGCCTCGATGGCTTATATCTGACAGACGGCGGGCAGCTCCGCCGCATCGGCACGATCAGCCCTGATGATTCGAGATCGGTCACGGTCAAACTCAGATTCCAGGCGCCGTCTGATGGGAATATACAGGTCTCGGTGACCGGCAGGGGGGAGGACGGTGCTGAGTACTACCGGGTAGGATCAAAAACGGTCGGACTAAAGCCGCCGCCTCCACCACTTGTCGTGCGAAAGTTTGCAACTCCTGACATCTACTGGGGTGAGACTGTGTATGTGAGCCTCAGCGCAAAGAACGTCCAGAACTATGAAGTCGAGCAGGTCACGCTGATTGACGAGGTCCCTGATCGGTTCATGGTGAAAAATGACCTGGATTTGAACTGGACATTTGATCTAAGCCCTGATGAAGAAAAGACATTTTATTATCACTTGATTCCAGACAGACCCGGCAGTTTCACACTCCCTGCCGCCAGCGCATCATGCCCAACGCAGGAGATGGGTGCGGATCATGGTGCCAGCAGCGATCGCCCCTCGACTGTGGTGCATGGCGCATTCATGGAGGTCGTAAAGACAGTCGAGCATGATCCGGCGATCGGCGAGACTGTTAATGTCACAATCGAGGTCACAAACACCGGCGACCTGCCCGCATACATCAATCTGGCAGATCAGTTGCCTGCAAACACAACGTATGTCAGCGGCAGAACGAATTTTACCGGTTTTACGTTTATGAGATCGCAAGAGACCGAACGCATCAGTTATGTCATGAGAATCGACTCGCCCGATGTGAGTATTCCTGAACCGGCGGTTACATTCAAAGACACGGTCTACGCCGGAAGGATCATGAACTACACCGGAAACTACGCGGTGACGATGCCAGCAACATTGACTACAGGGGTCGCGACGGTTATAGCGATCCCCGGATCCGGAGATACAATACCCACCGATTCAGCGAGCGCGAGCGTAAACGGCGCTGAAAAAATCTCCGAACCAGATCGGGGTAATGATGCAGAGAATGAAACAACCCTGAGACAGATCAATGTGGGGGCAAGAGAGGTTCAGCAAAAGATCGATTCCCTGAAAACCATGGCGATGCCCGGATTTGGGGGCGTGTGGCTGGTTGCGGCGATCATGATTGCTTACGTGATCGCGATCCGGCGAATTTTATGAACCCGAATATCATCAGGATTCCTATTACAACACCTGCGTACCAGTAGTATGCAGGTATGGATGATATGAATGGACCCAAGCTTGCCAGAAGCGGTTTTTTGCCTGACTTGATGTGCAGCGTAGCTGTTGCCACCCTGCCCCATGTATCCTCCGATTCCATGGCATGGAGGATGACTGTGTGATTGCCTGCAAGGAGTCCTGTGGTATCGATCGTTGCTGTGATCTGCTCGGTGTTGCTGTCAAATGCGCCGTCGACCGGCATCAGCAGGGTTCCTGTGCCATCCGATCCTGCAAAGTCGATGAAATACTCAGCGCCCGCCACCTCAAGCATCCACCCGGAAACTGCGACCGCATCGACCACAACCGGATCCCCTCTGTAGCACGACTGTGGTGATAGCTCGATATTGCCGATGTGCGGCACCGCACCAAACGCGGTGATCACATGCGGATCATATCCTGCCCTACCATGACAGCTTGTGCAATTCCTGACCTTGCCATGCGGCACTCCGGATATATCAACCGCATCAAAGAGTATTTCGTGTACATGGCAGTCCACGCAGGCTTTTGGCGTCTTATCAGGGTGGACGTCAGGTTCCGAACCGATTCCGTGACACGCCCAGCACGCTCTTACAATATGATCGGTCCGCACAGCATCGTCTGATGTGGATGCGCCTGCGTTTAATCTGGCATGTGCTCCGAGCTGCGAATCGATCGCATCGACGCGCTTGATGTCCATGCCGGTACCAAGGTCATGGCACCGGACGCAGTCGGCAAAGACGATATCCCCCCCATTCACAAGCGGCGGCACATGGAACGTATCAGGCTCAGCGCCTCCGAAATTCTCCCCGACGGAAATCCAGCTCACGTTGTAGCTGTCCACACTGAGAGCGTCCTCATCTTTGATGTCGCTTGTGTCCGCTTCGGATATGTCAGGCGATATCATCCGCACATCATCGAGCACGACCAGATCATCGCCATAAGACCTGAATACGCCTGACACGTTCGCTCTGAATACGCATACATCATTCAGTTGCAAGATGTCTGTCTCGTATTCGAATAATTCGCTCGTATTCACCACACCATCCTCAACCACGACGCCATTCTCCTTCAGTTCGAGCATGGCGAGATTTCCGTTGATATCGATATATTTTACCGTGAGGACAAACCCTTCTCCAAGATCCCAGTCCTCGCCAGACCCGAGCGTCTTTGAACTTTCGTCTTCATCGTCAAAATCGAGAAGTACCTTTGTATAATACGTTACGTTCCCTCTCCGGTCAACGATGGTGTATCTGTCGTTTCTTGCATACCCTTCCATGTGGCAGGCATAGCACGCTGCATTCGTAGTCTCAGGATGTATTCGCCTGATCGTTCTACCCTCAAACGTCGCAACCCCACCCTTTACGCCCCTCATGACGCCAGTCAGGTTCACCGAAACGATGGTCTGATCAAAGGTGCTGTTATCCTCCGTGATCGTCTCCTCATACACGAGCGGCTCATCATCGCTTACCACCTGCTCGTCGAGGACTTTTCCTTCCCTGATGAGCTGGACACGCGCGCTATTCCCACGCATATCGACAGTTACGACTTTTAATATGTATCCGTTTCTAAGTTCCCAGAGATCGCCTGCGTGCAGGGTTGTTTCCTCATCTTCGTATATCAGCTCTGATTCCTGGTCTGTCGGATCGATCGCATCGCCCCATTCCTCCGCATTATCCTCATCCTCGTGGCAGTAGACACAATCGGTCAGGATATTGTCAGAATATGCCATCAGTTCGTTAGTTGAGCCGTAATGGGATACTTTGTAGGTGTTGCTCGTGACCGGGTCTGTGGTCTCGACGATGCTGTTGATATGACACGCGGCGCACCCGACCGTGGTGCTGAGGTTGCTTGTGATTAAGTTTCCCGGATTGTCGAGCATGTCAGCGTCCTTGAAATGCTCGTAAACCATTGGTTCTCTGTGCCTGGATTGATCAAAGGTGTGGCAGTCGTTGTTGCTGCAATTCAGCTTCTTCATGGGGTGTTGCTCCCCGTGACATGCCCAGCACGCCCCGTGGATATTCCCTTCTGCGTCGTTCACCCTTGCATGGATGCCTTTTTTGAAATCCGCGACAACGAAGTTTGCGCCGATATTGCCCGTCGAACTATGACATACGATGCATTCGACTGGATTGAGGTCCTGTCTGGTCAGGACGGTGACGCCTGTAGCGCCCACGCCGAATGCGCGCCATAATATGATGTAACCATACCACGATCCCGGTTCGGGATCTTTCACATATATAGACTGATTATCGCTAAGAACCATCGACTTATTGAACCGCAGGTTCATCATCTCGTCGGTCAGGTTGAAGTTCCAGTCGATTGCATAGTCGTTTTCGTGTTCCTGACCGGTGACATACTCGGATATGTTCATACCATCTTTTGAGACTGCATTCGGGCGGACGATGATCAGTGTAAGGTTCATATCGCCTCCCGACATGTTGAATTCAATCCATCTCTGGTACTTCGAAACCGTGTCAACAAACCCGCATACCTCGCCTGCCGACATGACATAGCTGCGATTGGTCTCTGTTGAGAGGTTTGTCATTGTGACGTTCCGCGGCTCATAATGCGGCTCAGAATGGCACGCCCGGCAGTCTTCCATGATGTCTGACGATATTGCGCCGTGCCCTCCGGAGACTGCCGTGTGGCAGTCGGTGCAGCTCAGGATCGAGATCTCGTGCAGCGAGTTGTGGCAGGACCTGCATGCAACGTCGTACTCGTTATCCCCGTCCACGTCCGCATGTGCATGGGCAAGCCCCCGTGTGTCCCAGTCCGGTATCGGGATATCTGCACTTGCATTCGTGTGGTTCAGCGGCGGATCCGGATTCGGCTTGTGGCACTCGCTGCAGCCTGTTGGGATATGGATGACCGGCTTGTATGCGATCGGGTTGGGGGGGCTTGATGTGATGGTGTAGTTCACCAGCCCTGAAGACCAGCCCGATATCCGTGCGATCCAGGTCCCGTTCCACACGTCGCCCTCAAATCCGGAATAGCTGGCGAGTATGGCGCTCTTTGGGCGATATATCCGCGATCCGGTGGCAAACGACGCGATCCCGTTCACGCTCGGCACATAGTAGGTGCCGTGCCAGTTATCACTCTTATTCAGGTCCTGAATGCCTGCCGCATTATCGAGCGGTCCGATCAGGGAGAGCGTGAAATTGTACGAGGGGTCCTCACAGGTCACCGAGACATCGATCCCCCCGCCGCCGCTCACATTGACAATATAGGTGGCATCTGCCCGCTGGTAGGACGTGAATGTCGGGGCATAGCTGCCAAGCACACCGTCCAGCGAGTATTGACCAGCCGGGACTTGCGGATAGTCCAGACCTCCGTGGCAGAGATCACATGCCACGCCTGAATGGACGCCGGTGTTGGCTGCGTCAGTCCCGTTGAGTATGTACGGGACTGCGATCTCGTGTTTTGCGCTTCCCACCTCATCATGGATGAAACTGGTGTGACAGTCGGTGCAGTTTGCGATGAAGACGTGAGATGGACGGTCAAGCGGCGTCTGGATTCTTGGTCTGACCAGATCGGATTCCGCGTACATCGAGAGCACCCATTCGCCGCGTTTGGGATCTTTGTCATCCAATATAGTCACCCATCCGCTTTCCCCGCAGATAAATCCCCCCTGATGCCCGTATTTTATCTCATGCAGGTGTACCGGGGTTGCTGTTAAGAATTGGGCGGCATAAGGGCTGTGGCACATAGTCTGGCAGTCGTTTTCCAGAAATCCCGGAACATGGATGTTTAGCGTGCTGTTTTCCTTTTTGATCTCCAGTTCAGTTCCAGGTCTACCATCGCTGAATTCAAGGATCGCTTCTTTCTTCATCTCATCAACCGTTATCTCGGCTGCATCGCTACCTCTGAAGACGCGGATGGTCTTGTCGTCATCGATTTTTTTGATTTTTGCATCCGTCGTCCAGCTGATACTGTGAGCAGTCCTGAGATATCTCAGGAGTCTCTCGTCATCGGTTCCGGGCACATCGTCCCAGCAAAAGAGATGCCCCGAAGTGATCTTGTTCGGATGTATCGTGGGGGAAGAGAATCTTCCGGATGGATCTGCCTGTGTGCTCCACGCGTCATGGCATCCTGTTGCCTGACAACCCCAGAGCGTGGTCGTAAAGCTCGTATCGAAGATTATATCGGTTGAGTCGATCGTGTTTTTGAAATTGACATTGTAAACGCCGGTGTATGCATCATCCGGGTAATAGAATGTGCCATAGTAATACCGGTGCTTGCTATCCTCTGCAAGGGTGATGGTGGTGCTGTTTGTTGAAAAATCGTCTGTCGGATACGTAACATCAACGCTGATCGATAGTCCACTCTTGTGCATCGGCGAGGGCTTGCCATCGGTGATGACGTTTTCAAAGACATTCACCAGCACGATGTTCTTCTGACGGTTTGCGCCTTCCCCGTCCCACCAGTCCCATCCGGCGGAGGTGTTTGTGCGGTAGCCAAGCTGGTACGGGGTCTGCCCGTATGTCATGACCACGGTGTAGTCCCTGGAATGGTTTATCGCAGGCGGGTGCGCCCACACGTCCCCACCCATGACAGTCAGCACAACCACCATAACTACCAGCACGGCTGCCAGTGTAACCGCCCGTGTGATGGTGGGTGCGATGCGTTTTGGCAGCAGTCTGTGTGAGTGGGAGTATTTAATCAAGAAATCCCTCCGGTCACCGATACCTCGTTGGCGTGCTTTCGTTTATGTCATGCCCGTACGTCTCTGCCGCCTCAAAGGTTATCGCAACACCTGCACCCGAATGGCAGCCAAGACATGCCCAGTATCCTTTAGAGATGTCTGAGCCGTCCACGTTCCCTGCAGCGTGACCAAACGGCAGCCCCGCGGCGTGTGGCGACGATTCGTTGCATCCGCTGAGATAGAATGTGGTGTGTGCGTATTCGCTCAGGTCTGAGCCGACGATGGTTGCTCTTGAATCAGCGTCAAAGAAATCGGGATCATTGTAGTTGTGATTCCGGTTTCCGTGGCAGCGGTCATCATCGCAGACGCGAACCGTTCTCCGTGTGTGCGTGCCTGACAACCCGAAGAGGAGGGTGTCATGGCAGAAGTTGCACAGTTCATCGGTGCTGACCCCCCCACCATCGATGTCGAGACTCACCAGTTCAGATTCGCCTGTGGGAATGAACGAAGATCCATTATATATCGCCTTTTTCCATCTACCGCTGCCATCCCATAAATACGCGACATCGCCAGAATCGTGCACCCCATCAGCAAAGTCCATCGTATATATCACAGAACCGTTATACTCGATTCCGCCAACACTCATGTAAGTCGTATAATTATTGTTGTTTGCCGCATTCTTGTGTGCTATAACGGTCTGCGAGCCGTCCAGTTGACTCCAGACGTCAGCATGACACTTTGAGCACTTCGAGTTCATTTCGCAGACATTATAGAACGTGTGCTGCCCTGCAAACATTGAGACCGTCCATGGAATTGCAAATAATGTAAGTGATGCTACTGCAAGTACCATCCATAGATTTCTTTCTCTCATGGTTCTGTACCCGGGATTTCTTGTGTTGGCAGGCGACTCTTGGGTCTTTAAAAACGTCATGCTCTATGGACTTAAATGTTACCGCGGACACGGGCTTTGGGCAAAATTCACGCATGCCCCTGCCTGCACCAGTGCGGCGCAACATTGCGCATATCATCTCGGAGATTCCACACTCTTCGGGTATTGTGCGCTTGCAAGCTTCGAGCCTGTGTCTCAAGTCTCACATCCGTCGAATCAAGCTGGTTCCCCGGGCGTGCGTACCAAACCGGTACTTCACCATCGAATCCGCAGTTTTCGAGATTGAATGTCTATGATATTCTCCTAACCACTCCCGAGGATCTTCCGGAGAGCAAATATTACATATCGTACCACCCAGGAGCTCTTTTGCTCTTGAAAGCCACGAATGCTCGCGGGGTAGAACGTATGGCGTGGCGTTGTTTCCAGAAACCGGATTGGTAATCCATCAACCCCTGTAAATACCATCTCAGAGGAACACCATCCGGAAACATGGTAGTTTCACCAAATGGGTGATCCGGGTCTATGGATGCGCCTGAATAAGACGTTCGCATCTCCTGCACGCTCCGCAGACAATGATCACCGATACCCCGCGCACACCACGCTTCTCCGTGATCAATCGCTCGATCGCATGCTTGCCGGCAGTTTCATCGATCGTCACAACATCGCTGCAACATTCACGGATGATCCCGCCCGGATCGGGCACCTCCTGCCCACCGGTCATCGCCGAGACCATGTTCTGCAGAACGATCACCAGAATGTCACGTCCCTTATATTCTGCATCGATCAACGCCTGCAATCCTGAATGCACGAGCCCATAGTCTCCTATGGCCGCGATACCTTTTCCCGGCAACCCTGATGCAATCCCGATCGCACCGCCGAGTGAATAAGCGAGATCCACGACCCCGGTAGGTGCTGTTCGTATCGAGCAGCCCATATCTCCGGCGATCAGCACACCCTTCTTCTTGACACTCCTTATCGCCTCGTAGACCGGTATGAACGGGCAGTCATCGCAGATATTGCGCGTAAACCCGCGACTTTCGAGAGTCTCAGGAGTTGTGTCCGGCGCAATCTCGTCTTTGCCGATATTTTCGATCGCAGAGAGGATATTAGCCTCTCCGAGACCGCCATACGGGAGATGTCCCGACTGCCTGCCAAGGATCTTGCGGGACTGCGGCTGCAACTGCCGTTCGATCACAGGAGCGGTCTCTTCGATGACGAGAACGCGCCGATCGCCGATAAAATCCCTGATCAACGTTAGTGGCAGCGGACTTACAAACGAGAGCGAAAGATGCGGAATATGTCCTGTTCGGCGCAGGATTGATTCGACAGTTCCTGATACGTAGCCTGACGAGATGATGCATGATTCTCCGTATCCCTCGCCTCCCTCTCCGGTGCATCGATTGAGATGCGAGGTTTCGGACAAGTTTTCCATCAGAGGATACGTGTCTCTGTGAAACACCTGATATCTACCATGCATCGAGTATTCCCAGATCGATCTGTCGAATAATTGCGCTTCAGTCTCATTTCGCACCTGTTCTTTCTGAGAGGTGCATACGCATTCCGATTGGAGCAGCGGGTCTGTTACCCTGACGATCACAGGCGTGCGCACCGCCTCACTGATGCGGTATGCCTCAAAGATTGTGTCATAGAGGTTTTCCGGGTTCGGGTCGAGCACCGGAACCTCTGCAAGCAATCCCCAGTACCGGGAGTCTTGCTCGTTCTGGGATGCGACTGCCGCGGGGTCGTCTCCTGCGATCACAACGACTCCTGCGCCGATGGTGTGCGTGCTTGCTGTTATGAGCGGGTCTGCGAGAATGTTCATTCCGACATGCTTCACAATCACCATTGACCGGCTGCCGGATGCGGACGCTCCGAGCGCGATCTCCATTGCGACTTTCTCGTTGATGCACCACTCAGCATCCGCCTCTGATATCAGATGCTCTGCAAGTTCGGTGATCGGGTAGCCTGGCACGCAGGTGATGCGCTTGATCCTGCATTCGTGAACTGCCGATATGATTGCATCGATGCAGGGGGTTGTTGTGGTCACTTTAGATCAGCCCCCTCTCCTTCATGCTCGTATGGCCATTTCTTGATACAATGATGTGATCATGAATTTTAATCCCTAAAATCTCTCCTGCCTCAACCAACCGTTTTGTTACCGCGATATCCGCGTGGCTTGGCTCGGTATTTCCTGACGGGTGATTATGAACGAGAATGATCGATGCAGCACGTTCAGCGATAGCGTCTGAAAAGATCTCCCGCGGGTGCACCTGATTAGCGTTCAAAAGCCCCACCGTGACCACCCGTTTTTCGATGACCTCGTTTGCACCGTTTAATGATATGCAAACAAAATGTTCCTGATTTTTATCACGGATCTCCATCACAAAAGGCAGGACATCGGATGGAAAGGCGATCTTGACATCCTCCTTCCCGGAGTACCGGCGGGCAAGCTCAAAACCGGCAAGGATCTGAGATGCTTTTGTTTTCCCGATACCCTCGATTTCAGTCAGCTCTTCAATTCCAACCCGGTCCAGATTGTCCTTAAACCGCCTATCAACCTCGGACGCAACCTGGAGAACGTCTCTTCCTCGAATGCCCCTCCCGATCAGGACTGCGAGTAGCTCAACATTGGAGAGCGTTGAGACATCTCTTCGTATCAATTTCTCCCGCGGTTTGTCTATGTCCGGGATGTCGGTGATTTTTCTCATCGTATTGCTCAATTAAAATCTGGCATGTCTTGGTCTTCTCCTATCAATTCCATCCAAGCCCGCCCTTCCCACAGTTCATACGGATCTTCCATCACTCATTCCCCTTTAGCACCGATGCGATAAGCTCTTTTCCTGCCGCGGTTATAACATACTTCTGCTTGCTGCTTCGCGGTTTGTCAGGAATAGTCATAGCAATTAAACCATCTTGTATCAATGGATCAAGATGCTGCTTTTTGAAGAACGACCGATGATACACACCAGCAATCTCCGCCAATTCCAGCATCGATACCGGTTTTTCTGAATTCTTGAGTATCTGTATCTGCAACATGGTCAGTGACTTAGTCACTTTTTCTTCCTTTACCAATTCATCTGCTGCACCGCCATGCTCCACACCCCCTTTCAGAAAAGTAATCCTGAAAAACCCGTCCCAGTTAAACTCAGGCTCTGGAAGACCCGCGGTCTTCATCTCATCCCTCATCCTGCCGATTCCGCTTCCGATCCGTTCCACAAGATTCGCACGGTGGAATAGCCCCTGGAGAAACGGGTTCCTGGAGATAGATGTCAAGCCAAACTCCTCAGGGAGGATCCTTTTTATCCTGCCATCATCAGACACGCCGAGAAATATCCACCCGCCCGATGAATTGGCAAAAGCAACCATCTCCTTCGCAAGCGAATCAGATACCGACTCCTTAAACTCAATCAGGTATCCCTCACCCTCATCGAGGATCAATTCCATCTCTTCCATCATTTAACCTTCGATTCTGTAATTGTCAGTTGGATTCGCAACACCGCGAAAAACACAAAGACGGGTTTTATGCACTTCGCGGCGATATGGGTCGTGGCATTGCTCTCTGTATTCATTGTCAGATTGGCGTTTGCATTTACGGTCAATACGTTTTTTCCGAGTCTCCTGTTCTGTTTCATCGGGCATATTGGTTCTATCCTATATGAAACTGATTCATTTAATTTTTTTCCGTTCTTCGTGGTAGCCCGGTACTTCCGGAAGTGACCTATTCGAAACCGACTGCGCCGATAGGTTAATTATATCCGCATGTCCAGACAAAGGAGATTACTATGACAACGGTATATGATGTACCAGCAAGCGACTTGATAACGTGCGCTGCACAGAAACTCAAGGAAAATACGAAGATCGATCCCCCCGTATGGGCAGACCATGTGAAGACCGGCGTACACAAACAGATGCCACCTGTTGATGCGGACTGGTGGTTTGTGCGCTGTGCTGCGGTGCTGCGACAGGTTTATGTTGATGGTCCGGTCGGCGTATCGAGATTGAGGTCCAAGTACGGCGGAAAAAAGCGTAATGGGACGATGCCACCCTCCTTCCGAAAAGGAAGTGGTTCTATCATCAGAAAGGTACTTCAGCAGCTGGAGGCGGTTGGATACGCTCAAACAGTCAAAGGGGGGCGCGCAGTAACTCCTGACGGGCAGCATTTCCTTGACAACGTTGCGTATGAGACCACGCAGCAGACGTCCGAGACATAGACATTGAGATGTATACATGGAGATGACAGGTGAGGACTTATGAGCGGGGAACTTGATGCAATCAAACAGCGGAGACTTGAACAGATGCAGCAGCAGATGGCGCAACAACAGGGCGCTGCTGCCCAGCAGGCTGCACAACAGCAGCAGGTCGAAGAGGCAAAACAGTCGATACTCAGAAATATCCTGACTCCGGAAGCGAAGGAACGACTGGCGACTGTGAAGATAGCGCGCCCGCAACTGGTCGAGCAGGTCGAGATGCAGCTTATCTCGCTTGCGCAGTCCGGGCAATTGCGGACCAAGATCGATGATGCGAAACTAAAGGCACTGCTCCAGCAACTCCAGTCAAGAAAGCGAGATACGACGATCAAACATATCTGAATATCCAAACATCCGGATATAGGACTGTGGACGGGTAAATGGACGTTTTTGTGCTCTTCAGCGGAGGAAAGGACAGTTCATTATCCGCGATATTGCTTGAGCCGTTTTTTGACGTAACACTGGTCACCTGTAATTTTGGGTTTGCGGAGACGTGGGGGACCGCGGGAACGGTTGCATCAGAGCTTGGATTTCAGCACCGCGTGATGCAGATCGATGGCGCGATCCTTGAGGCGGCGTATGAGATGGCTATTAACGACGGCTATCCCAACCGGGCGATCAACCACCTTCATGCGTGCGCCCTTGAATGTGTGGCATCCGGACACGCTATCATCGCTGACGGGACGCGGCGGGATGACCGGGTTCCGATGCTAAAACTTCCTGATGTGCAGCGCCTCGAGGATACGAGGAAATGCACATACACAAGACCGCTGCTCGGATATGGCAGGTGTGCTGTGGACGCGCTGGTGGATATCCATCTCAAGATCGAAGAGAACGAAAGCGAGAAGATCGAAAAATCCGATTACGAGGTTGAACTGCGCGCAATCATCGAAGAGAGGCACGGTCCGGAGATGGTGCGCACCATCTTCCCGGGGCGGCACCTTCAGTCAAGGGTGATCGGGCGCAAGACTGCTCCGCGTCTGCGCAGTTACGCTATGATGGGGGATTAAACCAGCCCGCCTCTGCCTCGCCCGAAAGCCCCCGCGCACGTGCCCGAGTCTAAGGCAGATCCCATCAACAATCACGCCCCTGCTCCCACCCGTCCATTTATGTAGCCTAACCGCGATAACCATTATTCATGGAACTGAGAAGCGACCGCATCAAAAAAGGGCTTGCACGGGCTCCCCACCGTGCACTCCTCAGAGCAACAGGAATAACC
>DAOWIV010000064.1 GCA_030640725.1 Methanosarcinales archaeon
CATGAGTGGTTAGAAAATTATCATATGCGTTCGATCTCGGAAACGGTTAATTCAATGGTGAAATGCCGGTTTGGCGCGCCGCTGAGGAAACGGCTTGATTCGCGGAAGGAGACTGAGACGCGGCTGAAGCTTGTGGGGCACAATATCCGAAGAGTGGGGTATCTGGAGATGATGGGTGATGTGGTGCCGCACTGGCGCAGGCAGGGGTGTATGTGAATTTCGTCCCAAGACCGATTCGGGTGGTAGCCAACTTTCGTGCAATTCGTGCGTGCCAGAAGCACACCCGGATTCCCGGTTGCCTGCATAAAACAGCGAAGAACCGGAGAGCTTTTACTCAAGAGCGGGTAGATGTCCTGACCATTTTCGTCCCCTCAACCACTATGAAGATCGTTGCAGAGACAAAAAGCACAATTGCCCAGTCCCACAATCCCAGCGCAACCGTATCGAACATCAACTGCAAAAACGGGACGTACAGGATGCATAACTGTAACAGGGCACACAACAGAACCGCACCGATCAGATAGCGGTTCGAGAAGAACCCGATCCGGCTCAGCGGATACCGTTCCGACCGGCAGTTGAGCGCATTAAAGAGCTGGAAGAAGACGAAGGTTGTGAACGCAAGCGTGCGTGCGTGTGTTACTACGTCTTCTTCCAAGCCGGGCATCTGCAGCGCATACCAGAACACGAGGATGGTGGCGATGAACATCAGCAGTCCTGCACCTGTGATGAATTTCAGCACGTCCCCTGTGATTATCGGCTCCCGCGGGTCTCTTGGCGGGCGGTTCATGGTCTGGTGGTATGGCTCCATCGAGAGCGAGAGCGCAGGCGGACCGTCCATCAGCAGGTTGACAAAGAGTATCTGCATCGGCGCAAGTGGCAGTGGCATCCCGGCAAGCAGCCCGACAAAGATCAGCGAAATCGCACCGACATTGGTGGATAACTGGAACCTGATGAACTTCTTGATGTTATCATAGATTCCGCGCCCTTCCTCGACCGCATGTACGATTGAAACAAAGTTATCATCCGTAAGCACCATGTCAGACGCCTCTTTTGCCACGTCTGTTCCTGTGATTCCCATTGCGATCCCGATGTCAGCTATCTTGAGCGCAGGTGCGTCATTCACGCCGTCGCCGGTCATTGCCACGACGTTGCCCTGGTCCTGAAGTGCTTTTATGATCTGCACCTTGTGAGCCGGCGAGGTTCTTGCATACACGTATGCATCCTGACCTGATCCGGCATCCAGATCTTCCCCGGTTGCTATTTGCTTCAGATACTCCGGATCTTTCGAATTTTTCGGATTAGCTATATTGTCCGGATCTGCCGGCTCGATGCCGATGATGCCGAGATCGAGTGCAATTGCCCTCGCGGTCTCCTTGTGATCGCCTGTGATCATGATCGTGGTGATACCTGCTTCCCTGCAGGTGGCGATCGCTTCCCTGACACCGGGGCGCGGCGGATCGATCATCCCTGCCATGCCTGCAAAGACCAGATCGCGTTCGTACTCGTGCTTGCGGTCTTCTACCGTATCAGTATCAGTATCCGTATCAGCATCCGCCCCATCAGACAGCTTGTATGCAAGCGCAAGCACCCTGAGCGCGTCTGACGTCATCTCCTTATGGAGACGGCTGATCGAATCGAGATTGTCTGCAGCCATCTCTACCACCCTGCCGTCTTTATAAATGTAACTGCATAGTTTAAGGATCGAGTCGAGTGCGCCCTTGACACAGACCAGTCGGGCGGAACCAGACCAGACATCACTGCCATCAGGATCTCGAATCTCATGGATCGTGGTCATGAACTTGCGATCCGAGTCAAACGGAACCTCTGCAATTCTTGGATACCTGTTTGTAAGATTTTGCTTGTCTATTCCCGCCTTTTCCGCCGCAACTACCAGCGCACCTTCGGTCGGATCACCCAGAATAGTCCAGCCCCCGTTATCAGACCGGGCAAGCGATGAATCATTGCACAGCGCACCTATCTTCAGGATTAATTGCGGCAAATCGATCTCAGTCTCTCCTGCCATGAACTTCCCGGAAGGTGTGTATCCCTCGCCCGTAACCTCGATCAATGCGCCGTTCACGGAGATCTTCCGCACGGTCATCTCGTTCTCGGTGAGTGTGCCGGTCTTGTCGGTGCAGATCACGGTTGTGCAGCCGAGCGCCTCAACAGCCTGTAATTTCCGCACGATTGTGTTCTTCCGGACCATGCGCTGTACGCCGATTGCAAGTGTGATCGTGACAACAGCAGGCAGCCCCTCAGGAACCGCGGCGACCGCAAGGCTTACTGATGCAAGAAACATCTCGTTTGCGCAAATGCCCTGCACAGTTCCTGTGATGAAGACGACGGTGCAGATTATGAGCGCACCGATGCCAAGGTATTTTGCAAGCTGTTTCATCCGTCTCTGGAGCGGAGTCTCCCGTTCTCCGGTCTGCACCATCGCGGCGATCTTGCCAAACTCGGTTCTCATCCCGGTCTCTGCGACCACGCAGGTTCCGCGCCCGTGGGAAACAGTGGTTCCTGTATGCACGGTCTGCGCAGCTCCGCGACTGGCAGGCTGCGACTCCCCTGTGAGCACCGACTCATCCATCCGCAGATCTCCCTCGATGATCACACAATCCGCCTGCACCCGATCGCCTGCCGCAAGCAGCAGCAGATCGCCAGGCACGAGCTCTGCTGCATCCACCATCTGCTCGCCACCATCCCGTATCACACGCGCCTGCGGCGTAATCATGGATTGTAGCGCCTCGAGAGCACGCTCAGCCCGGTATTCCTGAATAAAGCCGAGCACCGCATTGAATACGACAAACCCCGTGATCACAAAGCCGTCAAGCCGTTCACCGATCAAGAAAGAGACAATCGCCGCAACAATCAGCAAAATAAGCATGAAGTCGAGAAACTGGGATGCTAAAATCTTCAGGGATGTCGCTTTTTCGGTTTTTTCCAGTTCGTTCCGCCCGTGCTCAGCCAGCCGCCTGCTTGCTTCCGCTCCGGTCAATCCGGACATGCCTGATCGTAACCGTTCAAGGACCGATGCGATCTCATGGGCGGGTCTATCGGCTGGGTTCATGGTGGCGGCATATATAACGATCTGCTAACATCGGTTATTTGCCTGCCAGAGGTTGTAAAGTTGTTGGGCGGCAGCCCCTGCGTCAAAGGTGCGTTGGGGCATTTGGAAACTGATGAGGAGGTAGGTGTTTAGCTGAGGCGAAAAACCACGAGATTTCACGAGATTGACACAAGAAGATGGTAGTACACACAAGATATTCGTGATATGTTTGCATTTTGGATCCTGCCTCCTCCTACTTTCTCGTGGAAATCTGTGTAATCTTGGTTAGCTAAACACATACAGTATAATTAGTGCCCCAGATCCGGACCGGTCCCGAAATATTAGGGATGCGTATTTGTACACCTAACAGACAGAGACAATCCTATGTGTGAACGACCAAACCGGGTAGTTGGAATGCTCCTTAAGATTGCAGGCACGGCGTTTATGGTAATCGGGGGCGTGGGGATCATTCTCCCGCTCCTGCCGACCACTCCGTTTCTCCTGCTTGCCGCAGTCTGCTATGCCAGAAGTTCGGAGCGGTGGTACAACTGGCTCCTCTACAACCGCTGGTTCGGGAGCTACATCAGAAACTGGCACGAGGGAAAAGGGATTCCGATGAGAACAAAGATCCTGTCGGTTGTGTTTCTGATTATGACGATAGGATATTCAGCAGCTTTTGTGGTTCCGTTTTTCATCGGAAAGGTTGCGCTGATCCTGATCGCGGTATGCGTGAGCGTACACATCCTCTCCTTTCCGACGCTGGAGCCGGATGTTAAATTTTGAGCCAGAAAACCTATAATTTTGGCATCTCGTTGTTCGCATCCCCGCATGACCCGCAGCCACACGCCGCGGACCCGGAAGCAGCGTCCACATCGGTTCCGGAACGGTGTGTCGCATACTTTCGTACGAACACGATTACCATCAGGAGCGCGAAAAGAATCGATGCTGCAATGTACGCCCATTCCGGCAGTATTGATACGGATCCGTCCAATCTCAGGACAGGTGTGCCTGTAATCTCGTAAATCAGATCCAGGAGCACGCCCAGCACAATGCTCGTCCCTGCGATGGTTGCAAGATACGGTCCGAGCGTCCGTTTCCCATAACCGACCCAACAACAGAGATTATAATCATATTCGTTGCCGGACCCACCATGAGAAAGACCAGTGCCGCGCCCGGGGTTACGCCTTTCAGCATCATGGCGTAGGCAACCGGAACCGATGCTGTCGAGCACATATAGAGGGGGATGCCCACAACGATCATCAGCAGCATCGAGACGAAACCTGTTCCGATCGTCTCGCTAAAAAAGTTGTCCGGAAGAAAATAGGAGATAACTCCGGTAAGAACGATTCCAATCAGGATGTGACCTGCGATATCAGATAAAAAATCGATAAAACCATATCTGAGGGCTGCTTTCATCTTCGCAGCGAGGGTGTGGTCGTGTTCACACGACGGGTTTTCCGGTTCGTTGCACACATTGCAGTTGGATATCGCGGCATCTCCACTACGCTCATCCGGAGATGTGGTGTCTTCGCCCCTATCGAGGCTGCCCACCAGGACGCCACCGACAATTCCACTCACAAATGCTGCGATCGCTCTGTAAACGGCAAAGATGGGACCCATGAAGCTGTACGTCGCAAGGAGGGAGCCCGCACCCGTCTGAGGTGTTGAGATCAAAAGGAGGTCGTGCACCTTTGCTTGCGCCCTGTTTGTACAGCGAGATCGCTGTTGGAATGACGCCGCACGAGCATAGAGGCAGCGGAACACCGATAAAACTTGCCTTTATTACTGAATAGAGTGTGTTTCCCCCGAGGTGACTGACGATCTTCTCTTTCGGAAATGCGATGTAGAGAATACCTGCGATTAAGAGACCGAACATGATCTAGATCGCCATCTCGCTAAATATATGTGCAATCTCCCGGAACAGGTCTATGAGCATCTTAGCTCATCCATGCCGAGACCATAGACGCAACCTTGACCCCCAGAATCACGAATAATGCTATGATAAGCGTCTCCGCGCCCGCCTTGAAGCTGATTCCCTTCATAACGACCGCAGCCATGAGATCGGTCCCGACACAGAAGAGAAGTGCCGCAAAAAGCCCGTATTCTCTGAATATGAGTGCCATCAGGATGATCAGCGGGAGCGCAAGCACGGTTCCGAGAACCGCGATCCTGATAATGCTTAAGTGAGCCCGCACTTGCGATGATATTCGTCATTCCAGCCATCCGTGGGCAGATGACGAAGAGTGCAAACGCGCTGGACGCTATCAGGAGTTCCCTCATCTTAAGTCTCCCTTTGGCAGGGAGTTTTCTGCAAGATCCCTGTCATCCGGCACGTCGAGTGGATCTCTTCTGTCTTTCCACATGAATTGATACTCCTTGTTCCCACTGCCATGAAACAGCGGGATTTGCACAAACCCTGATAAAAGTAGAAAAGAGTGTAAAAACCTATTATTTGAGCCCGATTGTGAATCGGGCTCGTGTTTATCTACTCGACCAGTACCTTTTCAGCCAGACCATGACCAATGGTGATCAACTGCTCTCCTACCTTGGCAAGTATATATGTACCTCTTGTGGGAGCTGGCGCTGGCGTTTCTTTCCTGAGCAGGGTTATATCAGAGCCGTCTTTAAGCCCGAGCCCTTCAAACTTCTCTTTTACATGCGTCCCACCTACGATCTTTTCCACCGTAGCCTTTTCACCATCTTTTAGGTAGTTGATCTGGGTGGATTTTCCCTCCTTGATCGCAAACACCTTCGATGCCTGACCTTCGCCCATTCTCACCTCTCCACCTTCGACATCAAACACCAGGGTGTCATCCGGAGCATGGCGCAGGAATGCGAGTTCGCTTCCTTTCACGATACCATATTCGGAAAGAAAACCTTCAAAATCCTTTCCACCTTCAATCGCTTTGACGGTTCCTTTCTCTCCTCCCTCCAGTCTCAGCAGCGGAAGCACTTCTCCTGCCTTCTCCACATAGATCTTGTCAGCCCATCCACGGGCTATGACGATCTCCTGATCTGCTATTGCAAGAGAGATTGGTCCCCCATGCACATGTACTGGTTCGGTTGCCACCACATTGAGTTCGACTCCTTCCTTTACGCCGAGTTCTTCAAGGTGTGCTTTGACATCCATACCACCTGTGATCTCCTTAACAACCACAGTGGTTTCAGGTCCAATATCTTTCAAGGATTTCATTTTATATACCTCCTTTTGGGTTTATCTGCCTCAATGGTACGATTCCATGATTTAGAGTTAGGTATATAAGTACTTTACCCTAATAAAGTTAGGTTTATCCAAAAAACCTAATTCTACCTTCACTGATGATGTTAACAGGATCCTATCCTGTGATAGAGCCGTCTGGTTATCATCTCCTTTGTGTTGCAGGAAATTTTGGTCCAATAAACCATTCTGGCGTATCATAGCAGTTGGGATTGTGCCGATATGCGTCAGCGCGCACATTCTCTTCTTCCCGACGTTGAGACCAGAGGTGGATGTAGGGGCACAGCTACACCATGACGGTGCCGGAGTTCGATTATTAATTGCTATCCGAGAGACAAGAAAAACAAAAACCAAAAAAAGAAACCGATGGGGCTAAAGCGCTTTAGCAACGTTCAAGCCCCACGCTTCTGCATCTCCGAATGCAGGTTCAACGTCTCCGTCGATCTTGAAACTCTCGGCAACGATCTCGGCACTGCTGTCCCGGAGAGTCTTCTCGAGAATATCCACTGCCTCGCAGAACGTGTCCGGATAGTCATCGCCATCGCCCGGACCAAAGACCGCTGCCTTCTTGCCATCCAGTGATGCGCCGTCCAGATCCGCGTGGAAATCGATGAAATCGTCCTGCAACTCACCATCGCCCCATGTAGAGCAGCCGAATACGATCGCATCACTGGATGGCAAGAAGGCAGCGGTCTTTGGTCCGGGCGATGGCGATGAC
>DAOWIV010000001.1 GCA_030640725.1 Methanosarcinales archaeon
AGTATTGTGTGGATATCCGCATATAAAACCACGAGAGCAGAAGGTGCCACGCTCATATAATGCGTTGGTGCAAGATATCTAACACGAATGCCACGAATCGGACGAATGCCACGAATTTGTCATGTTCATTGGCACACACCGCGTATTTCTAAAATTTCCGGAATGTGCGCTTTCCATGTACTCGTAAAAGTGGTGATTCGTAAAATTCGTGTCATTCGTGATTTTAACAAGATTTTTATATACTACCCGCTGAAATAAACTATGGTTGGCATATTAATTTTTGGGGGTTCCCTCATCCTGACGCACTGTTTTTGCAGTAAAAAAAGAATCAGCAGAGAATCCATCCCTGCTGAAATATCGCATCTTCACTTATTGCTCATTCACTGACAAAATCGCTCGGCTTTGGCATTCCCGGCTTCAAGCCCTTTCTGGTCCTGATCTGTTGCACGATATCAGGCAGCAGGTTCTTTGGAACCGGCTCAAAACCGGCGAACTCCGTACTCCAGAGCGCTCTTCCTTCGGTTGCAGACCGAAGATCGCCTGCAAACCCGAATAACTCAGCAACCGGCGCTTTTGATTCGATGTCTGTGACGTCGCCTTCCTGCGTCATGTTCAGTATCGCGCCTCTCCTGCCTTGGATCTCTGAGATCGCGCCGCCCATCTGATCCTGCGGTATCTGGATAAAGACCTTCTGGTACGGTTCAAGCAGTGTCACATCCGACATCAGGATTCCTGCCTGAATCGCCTGCCGCACAGCCGGTATCACCTGCGCGGGACCGCGGTGCACAGCGTCCTCGTGCAGCTTGACATCGACCAGCCTCAGCTTGATACCCTGACTCGGCTCTCTTGACATCGGACCTGCGGTTGTTGCCTCCTCAAATCCCTCGATGATCAGTTCCATCGTCTCGCGCAGGTACTGGATACCTTTGGTCATGTCGATCAGCATATTCGTATCTGATATCGCAACGATGCTCTTTGCCTCGTCCTTGTCCATGCCAGCCTCGATCAGTTTATCACGCCGCTCGACCTTGTCCATGCGCATAGCAATCTCGCCTGATTTGATCATATCGACGATCTCAGGTTCCAGCGGCGAAATCTTGATGTAGAACCGGTTGTGCCTGTTCGGCGACTTTCCTTCGACAGGTCCTGCACTGCCGGTCACGGTCTCCCGGTACACCACGATCGGCTCGGATGTGGTGATCTCAACGCCCTTATCTCTCTCGATCCGGTGGGCTATAATCTCAAGGTGCAGTTCGCCCATTCCCGAAAGCAGGTGTTCGCCAGTCTCCTCGTCGATCTTGACCTTCAGCGTCGGATCCTCTTTTGAGACCTGTCTTAAGACCTCGATCAGCTTCGGGAGATCCCGCATGTGCTTTGCCTCGACGGCTACCGTGACCACCGGCTCGCTTGCATGCAGGATCACCTCAAATGGAGTCATCTCCCGAAGTGAGGCTGCTGTGCTGCCCACGATCGCATTCTTAAGCCCGGTTACCGCCGCAATATTACCTGCCGGGATCTTCTCGACCTCGAGCCGCTCAGGACCCATGAACACTCCCACCTGCTGGATCCGGTCAGGGCTTGACACGCCTGATATGTACAATTCCTGACCGCGGCGAAGCGTTCCGCTGAAGAGCCTGCCTGTTGCGATCTCGCCGGCGTGTGGGTCTCTTGTGATCTTGGTGACCATGAGTGCAACATCGCCGTCCGGATCGCACCCGGTCATCTGCATCCCGATCTTGGAATCGGCATCTCCGTGCCAGATCACAGGAACCCGGCGTTTCTGGGATACAAGCGGGTTTGGCAGGTGCCTGATCACCATGTCGTTTAACACCTCGTGAAGCGGGCATCTCTGGGCAAGCTCCTTCATATTACCTGTTGTACAGTAGTCATATACTTCTTTAAAGCTTACCCCGCTCTTTTTCATGTAAGAAACACTGATAGCCCAGTTATAAAGCGCTGATCCGAACGCAACGTTTCCTGCTGATGCATCAAGTCGCCATTCCTTGTATTTTTCCTCGCTCATCCCTTTAATCAATTTATTTACATTATCGATAACTTTCCCAAGTTTGATCTGCATATTCTGGGCATCGACCTGCAGTTCATTGATCAACCGATCGACCTTGTTGATGAA
>DAOWIV010000004.1 GCA_030640725.1 Methanosarcinales archaeon
ACAAAAGTTTGATCAAAAACTGACTTCCGACCCGAGGGGCATTTCTTACTCGCAAACTTTTCACAAAAGTTTGATCAAAAACTGACTTCCGACCCGAGGGGCATTTCTTACTCGCAAACTTTTCACAAAAGTTTGATCAAAAACTGACTTCCGACCCGAGGGGCAGTTTTTACTCGATTTTTTGTGAAAAAATCGTTTGTGAACAAAATCGTTTTACACGCGTGCAGGTCCTGCATCCGCATATCCCTGCCGCTGCCCGGTTCCTGCTTCTTTTTCGAGCCGACCTGGCTTAAACAGGAGTTTGGTAACATTCAGGGCGTGTTCCCGTGCGCGGGCTTCGGCGAGCGCTGCAAATTCTCGATCCGATGGCGCCTCATCCTCGTGCACAAATACCTCGATCACATGCGTGTTCGTCATCAACTGGGCTATAATGATGCCCTGCGACGCCTCGTGCGCACATATCTTGTCTTTCGGATCGGCGCCCGGCATGCCAAACGCCATCACAATGTCACACGAATGCTCTTCTATCAGTCTCTTGCACGCAACCGGCAGATCCTTGATCCCGGGAACGGTGTAACGCTTTATCCGGATCGATGCGTTACGCTTCAGTTCGGAAATTGCGTATTTTGCCATATCAGCGCGTGCAAAGGTTGTGTCTGCGATTCCTATGGTTGTCATGGTTGTTACGGTTCGATGTCTGATATCTGATGCCCGGGTTGTTTGATAGCCAGAAAACCTCTTACACCCGGTTGCGATTGATTCCCACCCGCCCATCACGCACCGCGACATCAAAACCGGAATCAGTAAGCATACGCGCAGCCTCGCCATCTCCGTGCATCAGCAGTTCCACGAGATCATCCGGCTCGTCGATGTCGGTGCTGACCGCAAACGAATCATAGACCTCGACTGATGCGCCGCTCTCGCGTGCGATCCGCAGGTGATCGAGAAAACTTGCCCCATAATAATCGACATGGAATCCGGACGGGTCCTTAATGTACAGGATGTTGGTGCCGCCGCCCTTGCCCGGCGCGATCACCACATCAGCATCAAGCCCTGCAATCTCTCTGATGTGCTTGCTACTGATCAGTGGCAGATCCGCCATCACGATCATGACAGAATCATTGTCATGCCCGGCTTGTGAGTCAAGATACTCGTTTAACGCCTCATTCAGCCCGGAACCGCTCAGCAGGACGCAGGAACTGAAATCAACATCCTTGTTGCTGAGTATCGACGATGTAAGGATGTCAACCTCAAAACCGTCCAGCGCGTCCATCACATCGCGGAGCATATTCATCGCAAGTGCGTCACGTTCATCTGGTGTCAGTATGCCAGCCAGACGGGATTTGGCGTTGTTCCTCTTGAATGGGACTACGATCTTCATGATCTCAGACATCCTGCGGGATATGAAAGGTACGAAAGAACAGAAACGGAGGCTACAACGGAGATTGCCGCGGTCCCCTCACCCGTGCCTGTGCTCTCTACATGCGTTCTCATCGGTCGCTTCCATGAGCGTTCCCTGCTTCCATGCCTCAACCGCATCGCGCACCGTGCCCTGTGCACCAACAAAGACATCGATCCCGAACTGCTCAAACATCGTGACCGCTTTTGGTCCAAGTCCGCCGCAGAGCATGATGTGCGTGCCAGTCGTTGATATTAGCTCCGGTGGGAGTCCCGTGCCACCTCTATGCTCGCTGGTATTTGCAATCACCTCAACCTCACCGGTGTCTATGTCCACGACGGTGTACGTCGGCACCCTGCCGAAATGCTGCCCGACGAGATCATCGATCCCGCCGTCTCCTTCTGTTGGAATACATACTTTCATTTTTATTCACCTACCTGTTATCTCCGGTCTCACGTATCTCATGCAATTCTGTTTGTCGAATCTTCATTGCGATCAATCCATATTAATATCTGCGCAGTTAACCTGCATGGGCGGCGTGCCCGGTAACCGATGTGAACCACATGCTTCTTACCACCAGCCGTGTAGGGGATTTATAGCAAGACCTGCATAGAGAGTCATGTTGAAATGAGCGGCACAGATTATATACAGCACAAAATCATGATCATGAGCGGCAAGGGCGGCGTTGGCAAGACAACGGTGGCAGTCAACCTCGCGCTCGCCCTCGCTGAGAACGGGCAGAACGTCGGACTGCTCGATGCCGACATCACCGGACCGAATATACCAAAGATGCTGAAGCTCGAGGATGAAATACTATCAGGAGACGGGGAGCGGTTGGTGCCTGTGTACCTGCCCATAGGCTGCGATCACGGGATTTCTGTCATGTCGATGGCTTTTATGATCGAGCGGGATGCTGCTATACCGTGGTACAGCCCGACAAGGCTTGGCATGCTCCGCCATTTTGTCGATGAGGTGCAGTGGGGATTGCTTGACTACCTGATGATCGATCTGCCGCCAGGCACAGGCGATGAACCGTTGAGCATCGCCACGATGCTGGACGTGGATGGCGCAATCATCGTCACCACGCCGCAGGATGTTGCGATTCTGGATGCAAGAAAGGCGATAAACATGGCAAAAGAAGCGGGAATCCCGATTATCGGGATTATCGAGAATATGAGTGGGTTTACGTGCCCGCGCTGCGGAAGTCCTATCAATCTCTTCGGAGAAGGTGGCGGGAAACGTGTTGCCGATGAAATGGACGTGCCGTTTCTCGGAAGCATACCAATCGATCCGATGATTGTCAGATCAGGCGACGACGGCATTCCTTTCGTGGCAACGCCCCATTCCAGCACCGTCCGATTGTTTGAGGAGATCGTGGAGCGGGTGTATGATGCAGTGAATGCATAAATGGGTGTAGCTGCTCACACGGGCAATCCGTGATATGGGTCTAACACCGCGCAGGTTAACCGTCCCCAACACATGGTGTTTTCATTCCCAAACAGATAGGCTGCCCTGATATCCCCTTGGAGTGACGCACCCCGTGATAAATCACGGGGCATCATGAGGGGGGTCGCGTACATGTGCAATCTCGCAGAGGTGGGGTGGAAGTATACAAATACAGATAAGTTCAATTTCAAAGACGGTATGGTATTTACGCTGATGCTCGACGATCTTCTACATCATTCGTTGAATCATAGGTATCTTCTGGAGGGTACAAAGGTTCGGCAGTTTTTATTATTTCTTTAATATAGACTTCTCTAATTTTGTTTACTGTAATAATTAAAGCAATGATTAACATTGTTGTCACGTTTGCACAAATGAAAAACTTTATAATAGCATCCAGATTAAAGCTACAAAAAACATGTAAATCAAAAACGATTTTAAGTAAATCAAATATTATTAATGAAGATGCTAAAACAATGCTAAGACAAAAAATGATTTTATATGAAATTCCAAGAAGAAATGTATCGTTCAACTTATTATAAGGCTGGGTTTTGAGAAACTCGTGTGTTGCACCAATGGCTTCTGCCATAAAAGTAAGCCCAATTATAAAGATAATATAATAAAATTGGTGTTCGCATAAAGGATCCTGGAAAAACCATTGAAGATAATCATCCACACATGTCATGCTGCGACTCACCAAATAGATAGGTTACACTATTTCGTGTACAGCATTTCACTATTGGTTATGATATTATCAAATGCTTCTTCAAACCTACTTGCTACGTTAGGAAAATTATCAAATTTTTCAGAATATCGGTTTTGTTGATCGACTTTATGTTCTTTTTCAGAATACACTGATATTCTATCCATAACGCGGAAATGATTTTTTGGAATTTTATCTTTACGTGGTTTATATAATTCTATCATTCCTTTCTCAGCAAGTTCAGTGATTATGTTCTCTTTGTTCAAGTCTATTTTATTACAAACAACTATTTGAATTCTTACGCCTTTTTGGATGGCTTCTTTGAATGCATTCCTAACTTTTTTATCACCATAAACCTTTGAAGTCGCGGTGCCACTAACTATTTTGATGGTTTTATGCGCTTTTTTTATATCGTTAACAAGCAGCTTTACAGCTTTTTTATCGTTGTTTTTAAGAGAGCTCATACTTGGAAGACTTGGAAGCAGTTTAATACCTCCAATCAATCCCGCAAAAAGACCTAATATAACGACGCCCACTACAACAGCACCTGCTACTAAATACACATCCTTTGATAGTGCAAAAGACATCAACATCACAAACACTATGATTGATATAACAACAACCGCGCCACGTATTATTCCCATATACCTCACCATTTTCTATATTTCTGTTTCATCCGTATTATATCCATTGTTTAGTAGATCGAGACTGCAACTAATCATTGCACGAAAATGTCTCAAACCGCGATGATAACCACCGCTTATGGTACTGCTTTTTCGTCTCAATATGTTCAACTCATATCCGTCTGTACAAATCTTTTACATAAGTACAAACCTTTTACGTAATCATAAATACCATCACTTAATCATATATAAATGTATTGGTCTGTCATGCGCGATGCTTCGGCGTCTCGATTTACCCCGCAAACCCCTTCCGATCATCCGATTCACGCCCGACCCCCAACACATGAGAAAACATCGTGCCCGTCTCCGAAGTCACTAAACCCCGGACTTAAGTACAGAGCCTGTACATAGCGATCCCATACCCTCCACCTCGCCGTTGCGCTCAAGATTAATTCGTCAGTAGCCATACCAACGAGGTTATTGAAAGACTGCCTTATGGATCGCATAAGTTTCATGCGATTGGCGATACAGTCGTCATGATACTTAAAACCGACGCCGATCTCTCATCTGCCCGTTAATCGATCTTGCTACAAAATGCGAGGGCATCTTACCGATGGTGGTGTGACGAGTCCAGGCATCTCATCGCTTGTGAGTTTCCTTATATCGGATCACCGCCAAACACCAGAGTCATGGGTATGACCATCGCTGAAAAGATCCTTGCGATCCACGCAGGCAAAAGCAGTGTATCGCCAAAGGAGATCGTAGATGCACGAATCGATTATGTCATGGTGAACGATGTGACCGGGCTTCCTGCGTTCGAGGTTTTTGAGGAGTTTAAGGCAAGTTCGATCATCGAGAATACGGTGCTAATCCAGGATCACTATGTGCCAAACAAAGACGTGGCGTCGGCAGAACAGGCGAAGTCGATGCGCGAGTTTGCCGGAAAATACAAAATCGGGAACCACTTCGATGTCGGACGGGGCGGCGTCTGCCACCAGATCATGATCGAACACGGCTTTGCAGCGCCGGGCAGGCTTATCGTCGGCGCAGACTCACACACATGCAGCTATGGCGCACTCGGCGCGCTTTCAACAGGCATCGGGTCATCGGAAGCTGCATCCGCAATGGCAACCGGAGAACTGTGGTTCAAGGTTCCTGAAACCCAGAAATTCGTTGTCGATGGGAAATTGGGGAAGTATGTGATGGGAAAGGACATCATCCTGCATATCATAGGAGATATCGGGGTTTCAGGATCGCTTTACAAGTCAATGGAGTTTTATGGCTCCACAATCGAGTCGCTCCAGTTGTCTGACCGGATCACCATCTCGAACATGGCGATCGAGGCTGGCGCGAAGTGTGGCATCATTCCACCGGATGACGCGGTCTTCAATTATCTCAAAAACCGTGTTATCGGTGAGTATACACCGGTTTACGCGGACGAAGCTTCCGAATACGATGATACTTTTGAGTATAATGCCGGAGAGATCGAAACGATGGTTGCCAAACCGCATCTTCCTGAGAACGTGGTTCCTGCGTCTGAAATCGATGTGGAGATCGATCAGGCATATCTTGGCTCATGCACCAACGGCAGAATCGAGGATATGCGGGCTGCAGCGGAGATACTCAAAGGCAGGAAAGTGCATCCCGATGTCCGGATGATCGTAGTTCCCGCAAGCAAGAGCGTCTTTGAGCAGGCTTTGCGTGAGAGACTCATCGAGGTTTTCATGGACGCGGATGCTTATGTCGCAGGACCGACGTGCGGCGCATGTCTCGGCGGTTACATGGGCGTCCTTGCAGAGGGCGAGCGGTGCATCAGCAGTACGAACCGCAACTTTATCGGCAGGATGGGGCACAAGGACTCAGAGGTCTATCTTGCAAATCCGGCAGTGGTCGCGGCAAGCGCTGTGACCGGGCGAATAACCGATCCGAATGATCTTGAGTCGAGTTAGTTGATGCGAGGTGATAGATATGGTGGAAAAATGTATCAAAGGCAGGGTGTGGAAGTTTTCTGACAACGTAGACACAGATCAGATCATCCCTGCAAAATATCTTGTGACCGGCGACAGACGCGAGCTTGCAAAGCACGCATTTGAGAATGTGCGACCCGAGTTTGCAGATGATGTCCGGGAAGGCGATATCATCGTTGGCGGGAAGAATTTTGGCAGCGGATCATCAAGGGAACACGCGCCCCGTGCTCTTCTTGGCGCAGGGATTACGTGTGTGATCGCACCGAGTTTCGCACGGATATTTTACAGAAACAGCATCAACATCGGGCTCCCGCTTGTTGAGTGTGATGTCGATGCGGAGGATGGTAATGTTCTTGCTGTTGATTTTGAGGACGGGAAGATCGTGAATGCGGATACTGGTGACGTGTACACCTTTCCGCCACTGCCTGATTTCCTGATGAAACTGCTTGACGTCGGGCTTATCGAGAATACGAAGCGGAAACTTAAGGGAACGAATGGTTGACTGCTGACCTTGCTACCTCAATGAAACGCCTTTGACCTACGAAAATCGGTGTTAATGGCTATGTAGACCAGTGTCAAATATTTTAGACACTGGTTTATACCTTTCTTTCCCCGCCCCAGATAACCGTTGTGGATATATTAGCTGTGGTGTCTCGACCGAACACCGGAGCCATTTTGATAAACAGCCCCGGTGAATCGTCGAAACCAAAAAAACCCAATTCAGATTCTTCTGCCGCGGCGCCCGCCTTTCGACATGGTGCCATCGTGCGGCAGCGGCGTCACATCCTCGATTCTTCCGATGCGTATCCCGGTCCTTGCAAAAGCACGTATAGCTGCCTGTGCGCTCGGTCCCGGGCTTCGCTGTTTGTTGCCGCCAGGAGCTCTGATCTTAATATGAACGCCTGTAAACCCGCGGCTCTTCAACTGATCCACTACCTGACCAACGATCTTCATCGAGATGTAGGGGGAGCCTTCGTCCCGGGCGACCTTGGTGACCATGCCTCCGGATGATTTTGCAATGGTCTCAGCCCCGGTCAGGTCGGTGACCGTGATGATCGTGTTGTTGAAAGACGAATGGATGTGTGCAACTGCCCATTTCTGTTCTGCCATAATCACTGCGCCTCCTCGTGTGCCTCGTCCAGTATGCTCTCGCCGGTAGCAACCTGCGTCGGACGCTCCGGGTGCATTTCGTGTGCAATCGGAGAGCCTCCGTAATAATCAATCTGCATCGCCGCTTCCTTTGAGACAAGATAACTCGGTATCGTGACCTTGCGACCTGCGACAGCGATGTGTCCATGCGTGATGAACTGCCGCGCCTGCCGCATGCTGTGTGCAAGCCCCTGCCGGTACACCTGAGTCTGCAAACGGCGCTCAAGAACGTCTTTGACATCGAAGGTCAGGATATCGGTTAGCTCCGTATCAGCCGGCATGATATCAAAACGCTGCAATCGCGCGATAATCTGGTCTGCCTCGGTCTTTATATGTCCTGTAAAGTTCCCTGCTGCAGATTCGGCAAGCAACCTGCGTGTAGCACGCCTGTACTTCCGAAGACTGCTTTCTGCAGTCCAGACCTCGCGTTTATTCCGCAGTCCATAAGTCTTAACCAGTTCACTTTCCGCTGCAAGTCTTTCAGCCTGCCATGGATGTTTTGGCGTGCTGTATTGTTTATGACGCTTACGTGGATGTCCCATTCACTCACCTATTATTAATTACACGCGTTTTCTGCTGACGCCGACCGTGGCACCTGATCTTCCGGTGGACCTTGTTCGCTGCCCGCGAACACGTAGACCCCGCTCATGCCTGATGCCCCGGTAACTGCGGGTCTTCTTCATGATGTTTATATCTTCGGTTACCAACAGACCCAGATTCACACCTATGAGATGTTTGTCTTTGCCAGTTGCAAGGTCATTTCTTCGATTTAACATCCATGTCGGCACCACATTTTCAAAATCGTCGATTGTTTTCTTTAGTTTTTCAATTTCAGAGTCATTCAACGATCCTATTATCTCTGTAGATTCTATTCCAGCGTTGTTCGCAAGAATTTTCGCTGTCCGTATGCCAATACCTTTTAATCCGGCGAGTGCATACTGTACTGATTTGTGCCCGTCCAGATCGGTATTTACAATGCGGACAAGATGTTTTATCTCGGGTGTTCCTTCGATTTCTTCAGTAGTTTTTTCGACGTCTTCCATATTGTTCCTCCGAGCGGGTAGCCACGGATATGTAATTCGTAATTCGATCTCGGTTTTGATGTAGATAAAGTATTCGTTCACCACTGCATTATGCGCATGTTACGCCCGGCACTTCACTGCGACATCAACCATCATAGCTGGCAAGGGTTATAGTTGATCAAGGGTTAATGATAAATATATGCAAACCCTACTTAGTTATATTATCGGAGGGAAAAGATTTGTTCAAGGCAGTTATAAATGCAGAAATATTGCAGGATGCGATTAAAGCAATTTCAGCGATTATCGACGAGTCGCGTTTTGAGATCTCATCGGATAGATTGTTGGCACGGGCTGTTGATCCTGCGAATGCTGCGATGGTCTCGCTCGAATTGTCAGGGGATGCGTTTGGATCTATGGAAGGTACGGAATGTGAGATCGGCATTGATCTGAGCAGATTCAGCGAAATTCTTGGTATGGCGGACAGAGGCGGCGAAATCGAGCTGGAACTGGACCCGAATACTCATAAGCTCGATATTGCCATGGGTGGTTTTTCATATAAGTTATCGCTGCTCGATCCATCGACGCTGCGAAAGGCGCCAACCGTGCCCACACTCGATCTCCCGGCAGAGGTTACAATTTCGGGGGCGGTATTCAGGCGCATGATCAAAGCGGCAGAGATGGTGAGCGACCACATGACTATGGGCGTGCACGATGGAGTATTCTTCATGGAGGCGACCGGCGATACCGATCACGTCAGCATGGACCTCACAGGTTCTGATCTGATCAGTATCGTCCCGGCTGAAGTCAGGTCGCTGTACTCACTGGATTATCTGTCCGACATCAGTAAAGGGGTCGGTAGTGCCGGCGAGGTTGTCATCAATCTGGGGCGAGATCTACCGGCGAGCATCCGGTTTGAGCTTGCCAATGGCGATTGCACGGTAAAATACGTCCTTGCACCACGGATCGAATCGGATTGATCAATGATGGCAGACAACTATACCAGCACAGTGATCAAAGGGGATGACCAGCCGCTGACGTTCACGAGCGATGTCACGATTCACGAGTTGCGGGATATCGAACTGAACGCGCCGGTCATGATTGAGGGGTTGCCCGGCTTCGGACACGTTGGCAAACTGGTTGCGGAACACTTAATCGACGTGTTCCATGCAACGCGGATCATTGACATCTATTCAATCCATTTTCCACCGCAGGCAATCGTGCTTGATGACTACGCGGTCAGACTCGCCCGAAACGAGATCTATGCCTATCGGTCAGAGGATGGAAAGAGTGATATGCTGATTCTGGTCGGGGACAACCAGAGCGCAACGACCCGGGGACATTACATCCTCTGCGACGTTTTTCTTGATATTGCGAAGCGGTTTAATGTCTCCAGAATCTACACGCTCGGAGGATATGCAACCGGTCAGCTGGAGGATACAGGCACCGTGATCGGGGCTGTCAACAATCCTGATATGGTCGAGGAATTGAGCGGGTACGGTGTCGATTTTCAAGAGAGCGAACCATGGGGTGGCATCATCGGTGTTTCAGGGATCTTACTTGCCATGGGCATAGAACTGAACATCGATGCAGTCTGCCTGATGGGCATCACATCAGGATATATCGTCGATCCGATGAGCGCGCAGGCAGTGCTCCGTGTGCTCAGTCAGGCACTTGGTATCGAGGTGGACATGCAGGCGCTCGAAGAACATGCCGCCGAGATGGAGAAAGTCGTCGCAAAACTGGAGGAAATGCAACAGATGCAGATGTCCATGACCAAGGGTGATGAGGATCTGCGTTATATCGGATAACGCTCGTAATGCTCGAAAAATTCTTTAGACCGAACTCGGTAGCCATCGTTGGTGCGTCCCGCGAGGAGGGGAAAGTCGGGAGAGTCGTGCTCGAAAACATCCGTAAGGGGTTTGGGCGCGCTATCTATCCGATAAACCCGAAGTCTGATGAGATCGACGGATTGAAGTGCTACCCTGATATCACCAGCGCGCCACCAGTTGATCTTGCAGTCATTGTCGTGCCGGCAAGGCTCGTGCCCGGCGTGCTTCGGGAGTGCGGGGCAACAGGGGTTAAGAACATAGTCGTTATCTCAGCCGGTTTCAAGGAAGCAGGAGCTGCAGAACTGGAGATGGAATGTGTCGATATCGTCAAAGAATACGGCATGAGGATGCTTGGACCAAACAGTCTTGGCTTCATTGATACACATTCTGGAATCAATGCATCTTTTGCTGCGGGTATGGCAATTCCCGGGGACATCGGTCTCGCATCGCAGAGCGGCGCGCTATGCACCGCGATTCTTGACTGGGCAGAGATCAAACGGTTCGGATTCTCGATCTTTGTCAGTCTCGGGAACAAGGCTGACATCACTGAAAATGATATTATCCAGGCAATGGCAGAGGACGATGAAACAAGCGTAATACTGCTCTATCTGGAAGGAATAAAGAACGGCAGAGAATTTATGGACATTGCCGGCAGCGTCACGGCAGATAAAAAGCCGATCATCGTGATAAAAGCAGGCAGTACTGGTTCAGGCGCAAGAGCGGTGTCATCACACACAGGAACTCTTGCAGGCTCGGATGTTGCGTATAATGCTGCATTCCACCAGAGCGGGGTAATCAGAGCCCAATCGATCGAAGCGATGTTTGATTACGGGCTTGCTTTCGCGTATCAGCAGCCACCAGCCGGGGACAGGATCGCGATCATCACCAATGCAGGCGGACCCGGCGTGCTTGCCGCTGATGCGTGCGAAACGCTCGGCATGACAATCGCATCGTTCACGCCTGAGACGATCGAGACGCTCAGATCGTGTCTTCCTGCGGCAGCAAATATCTACAACCCGGTGGACGTGCTTGGAGACGCCGTGCCCGAACTGTACAGACACGCGATCGAGGCGGTCATCTGTGACGACAATGTCAGCGGCATCATCGTTCTTGCATCGCCGCAGGCTATGACTGACATGGAGCGGATCGCAGAGATCGTTGTCGATGCAAGCCGTGAATCATCAAAACCGATTCTTGTATCTTTGATGGGCGGGGCGCAGGCACTGAAGGGCGAAAAAATCCTTTCTGCAGGTAGGCTCCCGAACTACCCATTTCCTGAGCGGGCTGCACGGACGATGCGCGCAATGATCGATTATGCAGAGATCACTGCAAGAACGCGCACGTGCCCGCCGGATTGTGGCGTTGACAGACGTTCCGTGCAGGAAATTCTGGATAACGAAAGAAAACAGGGAAACAAGCGACCGGGAGTCGAATGCCTGCCCCTGCTGGAGCGATACGGGATACCGGTGGCAGAATCGATCGTGGCTTCCACCAGGGAACAGGCGATTGAGGCTGCAAGTCGCATCGGGTACCCGGTGGTCATGAAGGTGGTGTCAGCAGACATATCACACAAGACCGATGTCGGCGGGGTGCGAACAGACATCATAGATGCGGATGAGGCAGGTGTCGTCTATGATGGTATGATGCACCGGATCCACCGCTACATGCCCGGCGCCCGGATCGAGGGCGTGCTGGTCCAGAAGATGCTAAAAGGCGGCAGGGAAGTCATCATCGGCATGAACCGGGACCCCCAGTTCGGACCGATGATCATGTTCGGGCTTGGCGGGATATCGGTGGAGGTGTTAAAGGATGTGACATTCAGGATCGCGCCACTCACCGGAAAGGATGCCGACGAGATGATAAAGGAGATCAGGGCGTATCCGATGCTTCTTGGCATCAGGGGTGAGAAACCGTCGGATATCGACGCGATAAAGGAAAGTTTACTCCGTTTTTCAAAATTATGCACCGATTTTCCGGAAATCGTGGAAATGGATATCAATCCGATGCTCGTTTTTGAGGTGGGTTGTGTCGCGGTTGACATAAGGCTTACACTGGAGGAATGAATATGAAATCCATACTAATCGGGTCATGCGAGGGACATTCAGGAAAAAGTGCTATCTGCATAGGTATCAGCCTCGTACTCAGGGATAAAGGGCTGAAGATTGGCTATATGAAACCGTTTGGGAACCAGTTCCGTGAGATCGGTGGTGCGCTGGTGGACGAGGATGCAAGAAACATCAGGGATGCAATCGGACTTAACGACCCTCTGGATGTGATAACACCTGTAATGCTCACGCATGATTTCTACCACTGCGCGCTTACAAAAGGCGTGGATGTCAGGGGCAAGATCAAGGAAGCTTATGAGAAGTTGTCGGAAGGCAAGGACGCAATGATCATCGAGGGCAACAAGGACCTTGCCGGCGGAATCATGTACGATATGTCTGATATAGACATGGCAAAGCTTCTGGACACAAGGATTCTTCTTGTAAGCAGATACCATGACCTGCAGGAGGTTGATAACATCTTAAACGACCTCAAGATGATCGGAGATCCTGACATGCTCGCAGGGGTCATATTAAATGACGTGCTCGATCCGGACGAGGCAGCCGATCTTGCAGTTCCGTTCCTTGAAAGCCGTGGAATAAAAGTATTCGGGATAATACCAAGAGATCCAATGCTAAAATCCGTCTCTGTCGGAGAAATCGCGGACTATCTCGGAAGCGAGATCCTGATCAGGGATGACCAGCGCAGTGTCCTTGTGGAGCATTTCTTTGTCGGTGCAATGGAGGCAAACACGGCTCTTCGGTATTTCAGGCGTGTAAAAAGCTTTGCGCTGATTACAGGCGGCGGTCGATCGGATATTCAGATGGCTGCGCTTGAGGCGGGCGTAAAGTGCATCATACTAACAGGCGGCATGTACCCAAGCTCCACGATCATTGGGGCGGCGAAGGAACGGGGTGTGCCGATGATGGTCGTCCCGGGCGATACCATGAGCACAGTGGAAGAGATGGAGGTCATCATGGGACAAGCCCGGATTCTTGGCGAGGAGAAGCTACGCCGGATCGAAGAACTGCTGGACAAACATGTGGATATGAGCGCTCTTGAAAGCGTGATTGGAGTGACGGCATGACCCGGGATTTGTCAATTGCTTTGGATTCGTGATATTTGTTTAAACGTGTTCTACTGATCTCTGATTTTAAACAATGTCCATCATCTACCCGATTAAGAAGGAATATACGCACTTACTCGAGTATTGTGTGGATATCCGCATATAAAACCACGAGATTACACAAGATTAACACAGAAATCTCGTGGAAATCTGTGTAATCTTGTGGTTCCTACCACAAGTTACCCCGAACATGTACAAATATACCGATTATACTTAGCGAAATACAGAGAGGAGATATATGTGATCAGCCCATTTGTGCCCTGAGTTTCTCGACCAGTTCCTGCTTGATCTCATCGTTCCGGTCGCCGCCACAGACCATGCCGCGGATGCCGATAATATCCGGGTTGATGCGCTTTACCATCTCCATATCCTCAAACCGGATGGCGCCTGCAAGTGCGCTGCGCAGATTAAGATTGCGTGCGGCATCCACGAATGTGGTCAACTCCGCCTCAGTCATGAACTCAAACGCAGACCGCCCGTCTTTGATGCCGGTATCGATCATCACCACGTCAGCGCCAACCTTCGCGCCGATCTCGGGAAGTAAAAGCGGCGAAATTGAATTTATACGTCTGTAATCAGCATAAGCGGCTGCTACTGCCATCTTGTTTGGATCACACCGCTTTACCGACTGCACAACATTTGACAGCAGGTCTTCTGCCTGCTCTGCTGTCTGGATATCGTACAATCCGACTTTGATGTAATCGGCACCCGCAGTTGCTGCACCAAGTGCGGCAAGTGATGCTGTGCCTGGTTTGTAATTAAAATCGCCAATCGTTGCGCTGACCGGTTTTTTCGATTCGATCGCCTCGATGACTGCGCTGATTACCCATGGGAAGTTCGCGCCAAGCGACCCTTCCTTTGGATTTTTCACATCGATGATATCTGCGCCGCCAAAGAATGCGGCTTTTGCCTCGTCTGTGTTGATTGGACTGACCAACAGTTCCATAATATGCCTCCGTTCCTGCACCGTTTGCCGTTTGCATCGGCGCAGATGTGCAAGTACAGGTTTGATCACTGTTTCTGTATGTATTTAATAGTGTCGCTGTGGTCAACCGTTCCACAGCCCGAAGAGCTACATCAGCTAAAACCGGCTGGCTGGTTGAGACGCCATAGGGAGCTAACCTTTAAATCGGTACGAGACCATACGCTCTCATGGAACGCGAGGCATGTATCATCTGTCACGGCGAACTGGATTCGACACATTACGAAGGCTACAATATCTGCACAGAGTGTTTTGACCTGATGGAGGACCTGATGAGCGAATACTTCCTCAAAACGATCACGCGCAGGGAATCCGGTGCAGCTGATATGTATTCGAAATATTTAAAAGATAGCATTGGATACATGACAGATTATAAAAAAATTCGTGAGAAATCAAAGAGATATTTTAAGGATGTCAAAGATCGGGTCGAAACCGCAATAGAGGTGGAATCGGGTGAATCGCAGCAGCGGTATCTCGGGCGTCTACTCTCGGTTCTCCACTGGCTGGATGACAATCCAACATTTTATAATTATTATTTTAAAGAATATTATTCGTGTCCGACCTGTGGGGCATCGATCTTTGAGCACTACAACAAGCAGATGGTCGGTGACTGGCTCATGATCACCTGCTCGAAATGCGACACCGTGATCAAGAAGTACTTCCTGCCAAAACAGATATAGCAGATATAATGTGACATGATGATCGATGATCGAGGAATATGATTTTAATCTGAACCATGTCGCGAGCGTGATTGAGGAAAAACGTGCCAGAGTTGTGGGGCTTCAGTTTCCAGACGGTTTCAGACGAGAAGTGCTCAGGATATCCAAGGAGATCAGTCGGGACACCGGTGTGAGGTGCGTGATATCTGCAAATTCCTGCTTCGGCGCATGTGACGTTGATACCGGGCTTCTCGAATCGGTAGATATCATGTTTCAGTTCGGACACGCGGAGATACCGAACATAACAGTGGAAGATGTGTATTTCATTGAGGCGCGGTCACTGACCCCGGTTCTTCCTGTGATAAGGCAGGCAATCGGCACGATACCGGATCGCGTCGGGCTTATCTCGACCGCGCAGTTCGTGCATACACTTGCCGATGTGCGGAAGTATCTTGCAGATCATGGCATAACCGGCGTCATCCACAACGGCGACAGGCGCATCGCATACCCCGGGCTTGTTCTCGGATGCAACTTTTCTGCTGCTGCGCCCGACTGTGATGAGTATCTGTACATCGGCACAGGGGACTTTCACGCGCTCGGGATCGCGCTTGCAACCAAAAAGCCCGTCCGGATCGTGGATCCTGTGACCGAAGAAGTCCGGATGCCGGACGTCGATCGGATGCTTCGGAAGCGATGTGCTGCGATCGAACGATCGCTTGACGCGCAGGCAATCGGGGTGATTGTGTCCACAAAGATCGGGCAGTGCAGGAAGGAGCTTGCCTTTGATCTGTGCGCCATGGCAGAAGCATATGGGCTGGACGCGCATATCCTGATGATGGATATGGTCACGCCGGATGCGCTGCGCTCATTTGATCTCGATGCTTTTGTCAGTACGGCATGCCCGCGGATCGCAATCGATGGTTCTGCGGGCTTCCCTGCGCCGGTGCTGACTCCGGTTGAATTTGAGGTCGTGGTTGGTGAGCGGAGATGGGATGATATGGTGTTTGATGAGATCTTGTGATCAACTCAGATGGCGCCCACAACCCGCCTGAACTCATCCTCCCGCCCAAGCGGCATCGTCGCATCGACACCGATCTTTGTGGTCGTGCCGTCCGGGGCACAACTCGGATCAAGCGAACTCCCCCGCACATTCGTGATTAACAGAATATCCCTGTCGCCGAGCACTCTCGTTGCGATTGCAAACTCGACATCGTTCGGATCGTAGATGTCTATGTCAGGATCGACCACTACCACGTTCTTGAGACTCGGGTGCGCAGCAAACGCAGCGAGCATTGCGTTCTTTGCGTCGCCCTCGGTCCGTTTCTCGATCTGCACCACCGAATTGAAGTAGCAGCACCCGCCTTTTGTCAGAACAACATTTTTCACGTCAGCAACCCCGCTTACTGCACGAAATATCACGGGTTCGTACGGAATCCCCATCAGGAGTTTGTGTTCGTCGCCAGACGGTATGATTGCATGATATATCGGGTCTTTCCGGCGGATCACCTTTGTAAGCTTGATCACTGGTTCGCTTCGCACCCGGTCATACGTTCCAGTGATATCAACGAACGGACCCTCGGGCGCAGTCTCATCCCCGATGTACCCCTCAAGCACGGTCTCGCAGTGTGGCACTTTGATTCCGTTCTCACACTCAAAGACCTCAAGCGGCTCTCCAAGAAGAGCGGATGCATATAAAAACTCCATGCCCTCAGGAACGCGTGTGGAGACCGCGAAGAGGATGGTGGGATCGAGTCCGATCGCTATTGCGACAGGGAGCGTCTCTCCACGATCAAGTGCTTTTTTGTGCAGGAGGTATGTGTGCCGCGGCGCAACGAGTCTTGCTGCGAGTTTATCTTTCCCGATAACCATCAGGCGGTGGATGGATGCGTTCGTCACTCCGTCCACCTCGGTCACGACGACGCCTGCAGTGATATAAGGCGCGGGATCGTCTTTGAAATATGTAATAATCGGTAGTTTCGTAAGATCGGGTTTTTCTGCGATTTCTTTTGTTGGAGAATCACTCACAAGTTTTACATCGCCAGATCTCCTCCGCATTCCGGCGGACGCGAGATATTTCACCAGATCATCTCTTTTGACCTGCAACGCTCTGCAGAGGGTATCTCTGGATGAGAGAATGTTCACAGCGACCCGGTGACCGGCTATATCGTGGAAGAGAGCTGGCTTCTGATCTCCGGCAATCCTCACAAGATCGTGTTTCCGGGATACTGGCGCCTCGATCTCGGTCAGCAGGTTATCGGTTCTTAACTGGTCTATAAAACTTCTGAATGACATTGTTTCACCTGTTCATCTCGCCTTCGTTTACTTAATTTTGCTGTACCAGTGCTTCTTTCCTTCGAGAAATTTGTCGATTCCCTGTTTCTTGATCTTTCTGAGATTTTTCAGATGAGCATCCCCGTGAATCGGCTTTAAAAAGTCCAGTTTTTCACATGTTTCGAACTCATCGCATTCCCAGCATCCTTCGATGCCTTTCTTAAGAGAACATTTTCACATCTTGCAGAAAGGCGGACCTCCGCCGCCCTTGCAGGCTTTCTTGCACCGGAATTTCACTATCGTGCCAAGCACTTCGTAGCACTGCCCGTAGTTCCCAAGCACCTTGAAGAATGAGATGTTAGACAGGGATTCTGCTGTCCTGTCGAACTTTGCCCGTCTCAATTCCTTCCTGAGGTCTCTTGCCAGATCCGCGACCTTTCCTTCATGGGAAAAACAATCCCCGCAGTAGAGACCACAGTATGCGATCAGGTCGCGCTCCTCGTGGTTATCGGTCATTTTTATAACCTCTATCCGGTTTTATCTTTATATCACAAAAACCCCTTTGATCTTCGTCAGGACCCAGGGAGCACCCACGGGTTACCAGTCCCGCGTTATTTCATGCCACACGTACTGCAAGCCGTTTTTCACTATTGTGCTTCGCGTACTTACCGCCTGCCACGTTTTCTGCTGCGAGGCTCAGGAGGTTTGGTCGTAAATAGCCGGTACTTGACCGTGCCGATCAGCTCGTTCTCGATCTGGCGCGCAAAAACGGATTCGGGTTTGTGCAGCCCCTTCACCCTCGTGGTCAGGTCATCAAAACTGGTGAATTTGCCTTTCTTACGCTCATCAAGTATCGTCCACATCAGTTTCTTTCCTATGCCCGGAAGCAGCTCAAGCATGTGCTGTCTGGTCGATATGGGATAGGCTTCGTTAATAAATCCGATAAAGTCAGTCTCGTCTTGCACGGTGATCTTTTCGAGCACGTAATGAAGTTCGGTCTTTGCTCCGTTTGTCAGGGAGTCATATTCCAGCCTGCGCTTCACATGGTCGATCACATCGCGCTCTGTGCCCCCGATGTACACACGTTCGCCAATCTGCGGCACAACCCCTTCTTTTGGAACCAGTTCCATCAGGACACAGTATTTCTCGCCTATCGCGTGGATGGACGGTTTTTTCTGGTACACGGGTCTGGAATCATTTGGATCGCCGTAAGGAAGGTAATCCAGCACCCAAGCGTACTCCTCCTTTCCAGATACCTTCTCACTAAGTGGCATTAGATCACCCTCGTCGGCTTTACACTTTATATCGAATCAGCTACCCGGTCCAGCATCTGATCAAGATCCTCGGCAGTGAGCACAAACCGTTCCTTAGCATAGATGCTACGGAGTTCGTCTCTTGTCTTGGGAAGAATGTCTGCAATTCTGATTGCAATCTCAGGTTTCATTTTCTCCAGATTTAGCAAATCGTTCGCGAGATCTCGTGATTTTCCAGCATCCATCTTTGCGAAAGTATCGACATGGCGGATCGCTTTTTTGAGTTCATAACCAAGTTCCTCCCCGGATCTCTCTTCCTTGACACGATCCAGCATCTCTTTCGCTTCTGATACGGTTAACCATTCTTCACTGATGACCTTCTTTACAATCATGCCTGGATCTCCCTTTATTTTGACGCTTCACTGCTGCAGGCTCAAGTGTTGTGGATGTACGATTACTTCCTTCATGGCTCTACCATCTCTCACGCTCAGAATGTATGCGCGACCACGCTGTGCCACGACCTTGCCAGTGCGCCCATGGAACTTGGGATTCGGCATCCCTTTATGCACACTCGGATCGATAGCGATGTGAACCATATCCCCGGTCTCAAATTCAACAATTGCCTTGCTAATTGCCGATAAGCCTCTTTTTCTCGAAGATTTCTTCAATTTGTATCTGGTTTTTCTTCGCTCGCCGTGTGATTTTGCCATGTTCGTAATCATACTGGTTCAATGGATTTAAGTGTTACGCAGAAAAGCATATAAGCATCCGAACATAATGATGAGATGTTGATTTTATATCATGAATCAAAACAAGGATGTGATAGTAGATGAGAAGTAAATCTTGTAACACTCTTCTGGCAGTCATAATATTGGTTACATTGACCGCTGCGGTGACTTATGGTGCAGAGGTCGAGACCCAGTTTGCATCACTGACGCTTACAGCAGACACGGTCAACTGTGCAGACTGCCATAAAGAGAATCCTCACATCATCCACAAGCAGAAACTGGACGCTGGGCGGGTGACCTGTGAGGCGTGCCACGGTGCGGCATTCGAAATCGGCATACCAGAGTGCATTAAATGCCACTCCGGTCCGATACACGAGGTGCATATCGGCAGGGTCAAGACAGAGGATTGTACATTCTGCCACGAGGATCTTGAGGCTGTGCATTACACTGTTTTCGGAGGCAAGGAACTCGTGTGCGCACACTGCCACGGAGAGATCGTTGCAGTACACGGCGAGGGCATGGATAGTTGCGTGAAATGTCACAAGACCGCACCTGATATTGTTAAGCCAGTGAAGTCAGGAGGCATGGCGATTACATGTCAGGTATGTCACGTATACGACGATGCTGCAACGATACATGGAGATCTCGATGATCCAACTGGTTGCTATAAGTGCCACCGGACCACTCCGAATGCAACGGTTGCCGAAATCCCGCATAATCTGCATCTGCCGATCGGTGTGACATGTGAGATGTGCCATATCCCATCAGGCAACCAGATAATCATTCCGCCGTGCAGCAACTGCCACGACGCAGTGGGCATACACCTGCTCTCAAAGATCGGGATCAGTGCTACCGCGCCGGAGTGTTCGGTCTGTCATGGACAACCTCCCGAGAAGGAGGTAAAAGAGACGCCGACTGCTGCTGCAGCAACACCAGCCGACGAGAAGCCGCCTGAGGTGGAGACGACACCTGCTGCTGGCAAAACACCCGGTTTCGGAGGGCTGCTTGCGGTGGCGATGTTACTGCTGACTGCGATGTACACCATGTACAGGAGACGAGGATAAGTAGATAAGTAGGCTTTCCGCCTACTTTTCGTTTTATTTTTTTAGCAACTACGATTATGGATATTTACGATCTTATTATTGTTGGAGGCGGTCCGGCAGGGGTCACCGCGGGAATATATGCTCAAAGGGCGCGTCTGAAGACCATACTCCTGGAAAAGCTCGGTGTCGGTGGTCAGATTGTACTTTCAGACCTCGTCGAAAATTATCCCGGATTTCAGGAGATCAGCGGGTTTGAGTTGATGCGGAAGTTCGAGGAGCAGGCAAAAGCGCTTGGTCTTGCGATCGAAGACTGTGAAGTGACCAGGGTAACGGACGAGGGTGAGTATAAATTGGTTAAAACCCTTGACCATGATTACAGGGCAAAGTCGGTCATCATCGCATCAGGTTCAAAGTCACGACGTCTCGGGGTAAAGGGTGAGGAAGCACTGATCGGAAAAGGCGTATCCTTCTGCGCAACCTGCGACGGTTTCTTTTTCAGGGGCAAAGATATCGTGCTGGTAGGCGGCGGAAATTCGGCGATAACAGAGGCTCTGTATCTGGCAAAGATCGTGAATAAGGTCTATGTCGTTCACCGGAGATCGGAACTCCGGGCAGAAAAGATTTTGCAGGAAAGAGCGCTTGAAAATCCGGTGATTGAGTTTGTATGGGACTCGGTGGTCGAAGAGATCATCGGGCACGATGTCGTCGAAGGCGTGGTGCTCCGAAACGTCAAGACAGAAGAACGTTCGGAGCTTGCGGTTGGCGGCGTCTTTGTGTACGTGGGTATCACGCCAAATACAGAATTTATAGACGTCGAGAAGGACGAAAGCGGCTTCATTCTCACGGACAGGAGCCTTGTGACCTCTATTCCAGGCATCTTTGCAGTGGGCGATTGCAGGCAAACAGAGCTTCGGCAGGTCGCAACCGCAGTAGGTGATGGTGCGCTGGCTGTGACGTCGGTAGAGCGGTATCTTGGTTAGATGTGCGTCTTCTCTAAAACCCGGGAAACCCGGGCGGCTGACGGGACGTCGGAATGCAAGCGCGGGCAAACGCCGCGATGGGGTACACGAATGTCGCCATTTTCAAGTGCTCCCGAGCATCCGTATCATCATTGCAAGTTCGCTCACACTAAACTGCCCGGGGGCTGTTGCATCCCCAATCGATGCGTATGCAATCACAGACCCGTAAAGTGGTGCGATCACTCGTGTATGTGCGCCATACGCCCCCATCCCGATGATGCAGACCTGTCTTGACTTATTCTCAAGTGTGAGTTTGAGCAGGCGCAGCGCATCATCGTACGACTGCGGGGTTGTGGCGAGTTTTGCGATATCGGCGCCAGCATCGAAACACTCTGACAAGATCTTCTGCATCTCTGCTATGCTCGGGGTCGCCGAAAAATCGTGATACGAGATAATGACACGTTTACCGGCAGCCTTAGCGCTCTGCACGACCATATCCCGGCATTCCGGCTCTGCACGGAGTTCAATATCGACAACGTCAACCAGTTCCAGCACAGAAAGCAAGATCCGGATTCGTTCCTCTTCAGACCCTGTAAATCCCCCGCCCTCTGTGCTTATGCGGTTGGTTGCGATGATCGGAATTTGCACGGCGTTGTTCAATTCCTCGAAGAGTAAGCGCAGTGACTGCAACGAATCTTGTGAATCTGGCGAATGTGGTCCATCGTGGGGGCAGTCCAGCAGATCGATCCTGATCTCGATCATATCAGCGCCATCGCCTGTAGCACGGATCGCATTTCTCACCGGACCTGACGCAATCGCTGCAACGATCTCAGTCATCATCAGCCTCCGTACCAGCCACCCCTGCCGCCATGTCAGCCCGCCCGCACTGCTCAATGAACAACCGCACCCGGTCCGGATTGCGCGCTCCCTCAGTCTCAACTCCTGACGCGGTGTCCACCGCATACGGGCGGACCTGTCGGATCGCATCTGCCACATTGTCAGGCGTCAGCCCGCCCGCAAGGATGACTGGCAGTTTGCAGCGGCGCACGATCTCTGCACTGATCTGCCAGTTGTGCACCGTGCCGGTCCCCCCACTCCCTGAGCCAGTTCCGGTATCAAGGAGTATTGCATCCGCGATTCCAACCAGTCCCTCGGTGCGGGATATGATTGGATCGATGATCTCAAACGACGCGTCTTTTGGAATTACAATCGTTTTGATCAGCTTAACGGTCTTTGAGATGATCGCAAGCTCGCTATCCGGAAGATCGTTGTGGATCTGTACGCATGTCGGGGCGGTCTCTGCTATCAGCGCCATCGCCGAATCAAGATCCTCTGGCATAATGACAAGTACCGAATCCACAAAGACCGGTACCTGCCCGATCAGTTGTCTTGCGACTTTCGCATCGATCTTTCTTGGCGATTTGACAGGGACGTTTGTGATAAATCCAACGGCGTCCGCCCCACACGATATGGCGTGATTAAGGTCACCGGGATTCGTATTTCCACAGATTTTGATTCGGGTTCTTGATTCCATAGATTAATGTGTTATCATCGGCTGTTGCAGTATATAGAACCATCGAGCAACTGCGTGGGCAGTCTGGTGGCGCGAGTCTTTGCTCCATAATATACGGCGCGCGTTCGTGGCCGATTTTTGTGACTTTTGTAATGCAATCTGATCGTGAACACGGGGAGCAACTGATGCTCACACAACACGATCCCCGACAGTGAGTTCTACGCTCGCCCGCCGGTTCGCCCAGCACTGGATGTTCACCGCGACCGGAAGCGATGCCGTGTGGCAGTGCGCATACTCGATATGCACGGCAAGCGCGGTTATGTCCCCGCCAAGCCCCATCGTACCGATTCCGAGCGAATTGATGTCAGCAAGGATCTCCCGCTCGAAAGCGTCCATATCGAGAACGTCTCGCAGCAACGCCCTTTTTGCAAGAAGGGCAGCTTTGTCAAACGATCCTCCAACGCCAACGCCAACGATTACTGGCGGACACGGTTTCCCTCCGGCATCCACAACGGTTTTTAGGATGAATCGCCTGATATCAGCGACCTGCGAGGGATTAAGCATAGCAAGCCGGCTCACATTCTCGCTTCCCGCGCCCTTCGGCAGAACAGTGATCTTAATGCGATCTCCCTCCGTTAGATCAAAAATGATGTCCGGAAGCCCGACGCCGACGTTTCCGGATGACTCTCTCGTGATCGGATGAACCGCGTTTGGTCGGAGCGGTATGATTTCGGTCGCTTTCTCGACACCGTCGCATATTGCGTCCCTGATATCAAAGTCAAGTACGCACTTCCTTCCGATCTCAACAAAAAATATCAGTATCCCGGTATCCTGGCAGATCGGGGCATTTCGTTCTGATGCGAGGCGTATGTTCTCAAGAATTGTCTTGATCTGCTCTTTTGCGGTCGGGTTTGTCTCGCGCTGGTGCGCGTCCGTCAGTGCTGCTGTTACATCGTCAGGCAGTCTGGTCTCAGCCCGCACAAGCAGATCAACGACACTCCGCACCACATCTTCGTATGTAATTTTATCTGAGCTCATGCACCCTACCGATTTCACGCTTTTCCTCATTTTTTATGGTATATACACTATAATGCCCAGTCACTCTACGCACCATTTTCATTTACGAAAAAGTATATCGCCAGCCCCACCCGAAGGGCAGTTTTTACTCGATTTTTTGTGAAAAAATCGTTTTTAGCAAAAGCAGCGTTCATTTTTCCATATTTTCATCGGTTTTGTCTCTTCCATCCGCTTCTCCCGTTTCATCTATTTCATCAGGTGCATCGTTTTCTTCGCCAGATTCTTCTTCCGTGTCTGGCTCTTCTGTATTCTCAGGCGCCCTTTTGAACTCATCTTCACCCGATTCGTCACTTAATCCTTCATCTGATCCGTCATCTGATTCTTCATCAGGTCTTTCTGCTGATACGTCTTCTGACTCATCAGGTGTTTCTTCCAATTCCCTCAATTCTTTCAGCCCTTCCCCTTCTGCTGGCGCATCTGCTTCTGCCGTCTCTGTGATCGTGATGCCGCCACGCGCGTCCATGGTACCATCCACCATCGCATCACGGTGGATCCTGATCGCCCGCGCACGGACATCGCCGAGTATGTGACACCCCTCTTCGATGCAGACCTCACCTTTCGCATCGATGTTCCCATGGATGATGTTGTTTTCCTGAATCGTGACATCCTTCGCCCGGATACTGCCGAACAACGTCGTATCACCCCCCATGGAAAGTGATTTTGCACGGATATTGCCCTGCAGCCGGCAGCCATCCCCGATATGCACCGGATAATCCGTTTCGATCGCACTGAGTGAGATCATGGCGCCGCTCGGTATCACCATCGTCCTGATACCATCATCCTGCTCAGGATCATCTACAAATAACTCCTGAACCGCTTTTTCCACCTCTTCATCCGTTCCATGGTGCAGCAGTTCACTCAGATACAGGTACAGGAAGATTATGACCGGAAACGGGTTTTTGATCATGATCCAGCCTTTTGCCTCGAATCCGTCGTTGATCGACACGTTTTCCGCGATATCAAGGTCGCCGCCAACGGTCAGTTTGCCGTGGATCTTCACGAACTCACCGAGGTGCGTGTCACCGTCCGCGTCCACCCCGCCCTGGATGTCAGACCAGCGATCGATGTACACATCAGAACGCGCACACACCTCGCCGCACACAGTCACGTGCTCGCCGATCACAATCTCGTTGGCGATGATGCCATACTCAATGCTGGAATGCCCGCCAATGATTGCACCGCCATCAACTACGATGGTGCGCTCCTCCATCCGGGTGTTGTCAGGGATTACAAATGTTTGTGGATCAAGCATGAATGTCATAATGTAATGTGCGTGATTAATATATACTCTTTTTGTAACTACTCACCCATACGACTATTTCACATAACTGACTGAATGAATAAACGGAGCCCATATAAGTGCATCCCAAAGTCGCATAAATCATACGATACCCGTTCTTCCGCGCTGTGGATATATACCCGCGAATACTACAAAACACATCTGCCCTTCCAGTAGTTCGGATCGGTGCCTGATATCTTCTGCCTCAGTTTCATCATGCGTAATGCCCCGCCCTGTGGGTAGGGGCATCGATGGATCGCTCTTGGCGATTCATTACGCCCCGGTCAGTCGGGTCATTGTCAAACGGTATAATCAAAGTCGTACATGCTCCTGATCGTCTCTATCATGGGACACGCAGGTCATTTCCTTGAACTTCCGGGTCAGGTTCGGAGTGGGATGTATCGTTCACTTTCGAGGTTCCTGACGAGACAGGCGGCATCGCACCGCCATGTCCCGGCAGATCTCGCAGCCGCAGCACAGATGACTTGTACGGCTTGCACGACCCGCACCGGAACCCGCCCGCAGCTTGGGCGGCAAAGGTTCGGCGTCGGTGCCCCCGGCGCCGGGCTTGGGTGTGGCTCCGGAATTATGACCGCAGCGTTTAAATAATTTAATCTCATAATAGTATAGTGGCAGTGCCACGGATGGGACGACATGATATGCGCAACACAATGCGGCGGCGGAGATGGCAGGTGGCGATTGATGGGTGACTTATTCGGGTGGCGGATTATTGATTGCAAGCCGGGCATCGGTGGGGGCTGTGAATGCGATTATGGATGTTATGAGCGGTGCAGGGTGCATTCGAGTTTGCAGATCAGAAGGCATACTTCAGGGGGGCGATTCAATCAGGATCGGAATTGAATTCATCGGTTTAACAAGGTGCGTATATGGGCATAAAGGAAATTATTGAGAAGGAGGAATCCGAAACTATTGAATTCAAGAAGTCTACGGCACAATTGGAAAAAGCATTGAAATCCATCTGCGGTTTTTTGAATCACAGAGGCGGGGTTGTTTATTTTGGAATCGATAATGGAAAGATTGTTGGGCAGGAGGTCTCTGGTCAAACCTTGAAATCAATATCACAAAAAATCAGGCAGAAGATAAAACCAGAGGTAACGCCGGAGGTAAAAGTCTTAGAGATCAAAGGGACACGCGTAATTGAGGTTACAGTGAAAGAAGGCGGCAATAAACCATATTATCTGACGGGAATTGCGTATAAAAGGGTGGGAACTGAAAATCCGATAATTTCTCCGGAAGAGCTTGAGAAATTGATTCTTAATAAAAAGAAAGGATATTGGGATGGACAAACTTGTGAAGATGCCACATTAGAGGATATTGATTGGGAATTTGTAAAAGAAGATTTTATTTATCTGTATGAAAAAACATCTAAAAAAATAATCGAGAGTGAACCGGTAAATTTGTTGAGATCGCTCGGGTTGCATCAAAAACGATAAACCAACGAATGCAGGGATATTGTTATTTGGCAAAAATCCCCAAAAATTCTTTGCAAATGCATACATCGCTTTAGGAAGGTATAAAGGAAAAGAAGTCTTTGGAGAGAAGTTGGATTACAAAGAGTTCACAAAAAAATTATTTCAACAAATTGATAATTGTAATACTTATCTTGTTGAACATACTGCCCTGATGTCAAAATTAATTCCGGGCGAGGTCCGGAGAACGGACATTCCCGAATATGGAATGTTTTCTGTGAGAGAACTGATTACCAATGCAGTTTGTCACAGGAATTATGAAGATCAAGGTGGTAAAATTATTATTAAAGAATTTGACGATAAGATTGAATTTTATAACATCGGGGGTTTGCCAGAATGGATCAGCCCGGAGAACATAACCTCTGAACAATACTCCAGAAATCCAACAATCACAAAAGTTTTGGCTAAAGTTGAATATATTGAAGAATTAGGAGAAGGATGGGATAAAATTATTAAAGAACACAGCGAGCATCCTTTAAATCCTGAAATGCCAGAGATAAAATCCACTGCGAATAGCACTCTCGTCACTATGTTCTCAACAAAAGAAAAGTTCGGTGAAGAAGAATACGTCTTAAGCGAGAGGCAAAAAGAAATAATTGACTACATCGAGAAGAATGGGAAGATGACAACGAGTGAGTGTGCAGGTTTACTTGAAGTTTCTAATGATACTTCTCTTCGGGAACTATCCGGATTAAGGTCTCTTGGTTTAATTGATAAAGAAGGTGTCGGCAGGAGTACACACTATGTCCTCAAATAATGACGTGTAAATGCGGTGTAAATGCGGTGCAAATGCGGTGCAAAAATCAGTAACAAAAGTGGTTGAAATGACATCCGAAACGAGAAGAGTTCCACATCCGATTACTGATAGAACGCAGGAACATTTAGCAGGAAGGGATGCGAAGGCATCGCAGAAGGAGTTAATTGGTGCGATCATTGGATTCATCGCCAGAAACGGGAGCGAGTTACCGTGGAGGATGCAGGAGATAAGACTGGGTTGCAATGGAATTATGGGCATCTGCCGCAGGGGGTGTATCAGGGCGAGACTGGAGGGGCGGTCACAGATAGACCTCGTATCTCGTTGTTCAACTCTTGCATCCCTCTGCCACGTTCCATGGTTTTCCAACCCCTGGGTTCCGGAAAGTGAGCACTGTCGAAAAATCCGGTGATTTCTGTTGTGGGGCGTCGTTTCTTGCTATCGCCGTAGGTGTACCGGGTCTTGATACTCTCGAGGGAGCAGAAGTTCGAAAAGTACTTAAGTGCCCCCTACGATGAAGGAGTTAGATATTATGACCGAAGTAACAGGCGT
>DAOWIV010000048.1 GCA_030640725.1 Methanosarcinales archaeon
CTATCGACAGACCGATCCAGGGGAGATAAAGCACAAATACCGGACATCTCTGGGGATATTAGCATATCTTACCAGAAAGATGGAGTATTGGACCGCGAAGTTTGGTCCGGTACTCGAACACCACGCAATGTGACAACCTCAACCCTTGCAATGCACTTAAATGCGATAAACTTTCAGATGCTCTCAAATCAAATCAACATAATCTGGAGCCTAACGTCCCCATGAAAATTATGGTTGCAGAGTACGCGGTCGCAACCGGCGACCCTGAGATCATCGGCGAAGGGTGCGCCATGCTCGCATCGCTTGCAAACAGCTTCAATGCATCCGGGCACCGGGTACAATATCCTGCCGCGCATCCGGTTGCCGGAATCCGGGGGACGGCAGTCGAATGCACCGATTTCGAGCAATCGATCGAAGAAATCGCACGGACGTGTGATGCAGGCATCGTGATCGCGCCTGATGAGCTTCTCGCCGGTCTGACCCGGATTGTGGAGGAGAACACCGTCAATCTCGGCTGTCCGAGTGAATCGGTCCAAAAATGCGCCGACAAACTCGTATGCTCAGAGATCCTGTCAGATAACGGGATCGCGGTCCCTGGAACTGCTGACGGTGCAGAGATGTATGTGATCAAACCGAGGTGGGGCTGTGCTTCGGATGGGATATCGGTCGTGCCTGAGAAGGTGGACCCTGGAAACAGTTTAGTCGTGACAGAGTTCGTGGAAGGAGAGCATCTGAGTGCAAGCTTGATCATTGGCGAAACGACGCTTCCGCTCACTGTGAATAAGCAGATCATCGAGACCGGGGCAGTGATCGGATACGACGGCGGGATCGTGCCGTATTACACGCCCCGGTGGGACGAGATCATGGACGTAGCCGCTGATGCGGCGCATGTACTCGGATGCAGGGGTTATGTTGGGCTTGATATCGTGGCAGGCGACCAGTTGTACGTGGTGGACGTGAATCCACGACCGACAACCTCGATACTTGGAATTGTGAGGGTTATCGATCAGGAGATCGGGGATCTGCTCATCAGAGCGAGGTTCGGCGGGCTTCCGGATGCAATCGGGATCACAGGATCGTTTTCATTCACAAAGTCGGATCTGGATACGATATTAGATGACTTTGAAGCTCGAAATGGTGATATTTGACGTGAAAGATGCCTGCGCAGAAGCTCGGGCGTTTAGGTGGGCAAGCAGCAATACAAGGAAAGGGTGAAATCAGGGTAATCAGAGAATAATAAAGAGTCAAAGAGTTCCAACTTTCGGTTCCATGCGAAACATTGCGGGCACGCCAATGGTTGCCACCCACCCGCTACCAAGTTGGTCGGAAACTCGCCTCATCTCCGCAACCCTCCAAGCGATGAAACGTCTGCGGTGATGTCTGCTCCCTTCCGGGCCTGAACCGTTTCCCGCAACAAAGATGGTAAGCCTGCCCTCCGGCAGACTCCGCCACCAACGTCATCCCTGCAGGACGGGGATTCATTGTTGAGAATCCGGACTTAAATAGCGTTTGTAATGTCTTCCATTGGCTTCGTCCCCCGCATATCGGCGGTTTCGGGTTACAGGTAACGCCGAATTACCCGGACTAGTCCGCAAGTATCTGTATGGACAGACCAACTATAAAGTTACTCCCCGTCCACCGGGACATCCGGGGCGCCATAAGCCTCATGATAGTCGATCAACTGCCGGTACGTGCGCACCGTTGACTTGCCCGCTCCAAACATTGCCGCGATCTCGGCATCGGTTTTGCCGGCATCGATGGCAGGGAGGAATTCGTTGATGTCAAAAGGCATCTCAAAGTCCCGCCACCTGAATAGACCGAGCTTGATCCGCGCCCGCTCGACATTCCGCATCTTCTTCCGGTCACCAAGCGATACTGCAACCGCACTGTCGCTCTGGTTCTTATAATACGATTTAAAGACCGTTGCCAGCTCCTCAAGCGTCAGCGTGGTCTTGATGTTCAGCGACTTGATAGTGTTTCTGATCATCTGGTCGGTGGGCTTCTTGTTTGATGATAGCGTAATCATCCGTTCAACAGCTTCGTCGTCGATCTCAAGCATTGTTTTGTTCTCCTCGGTTGCTCATGTTGATGGATAACTTCGTGCGGTGGATTATTAAACATGTTCCGGTCTGATCAATCACTCAGAACTCACGCCCCCAAACACGTTCGTCAGATAATACCTCGAATAGACCGCGCCGAGCGGATTATGCGCAAGCACGCGGTCTTTCACCGCAAGCGTTGTAACCGGCGCATCCGAGTGCTCGGTGAAGAGGATGTCGTGCCCGATGCATAGCCCGAGAATGATATTCAGTTCGGTTCCTGCTGCATTCAGGACACTTGCCTGCCCAAGCGGATTGCACATTGTCTCATGTGATTTGGGATCCCTGATCTTCACAAGCCCGAGGTCGCCCTTGTCAGTCCCGCCCGCCTTGCAACAGACCGAATGCACCTCAAAGTCCCGTGCAAGAATCCTGTGCACGATCCTTGCCTCTGCCGAAAGCCCGATGCAGAATGCAATCCCGATCTTCTCAAATTTCATCTTTTTGCAGAAGAGGATCAGCTCTTCGAGGCGTGTGAGTTCCATGTACCTCGATTCTATCTCGGCAGCAATTCGCATCGTCTCAAGCGCAGGCTCGTAGTTGATATCTGTTGCAGCGTCCGTGCAACTCTTGCCCTGCATACATTCCTTCTTCTCACAGAGAGCGCATTTCATGCAATCATGTTTGTTTTTTTATGGCATATACACTAACATCCAGTCACTCTACACATCATTTCCATTCCCGAAAAAGTATATCGTCAGCCCCCACCCGGAGGGCATTTCTTACTCGCAAACTTTTCACCAAACTTTTCACAAAAGTTTGATCAAAAACTGGCTTCCGACCCGGAGGGCAGTTTTTACTCGATTTTTTGTGAAAAAATCGTTGTGAAAAAATCGTTTTTAGAATAAAATGCCGCCGCTTGCATCAGAACTATCTCGGGTCCCGGGCAGCCGTGCCACTGGGACTGTATGTGCGGGTCCTGCCAGGTATGTGCCTTCGGTTGAATACTATGGTCCCAAAGCCCCGGTTTAGGAAACACTTAAATCAGTTTGTTCTGACATATAAAGCAACATGGCACGAATGTATTCACGCAGAAAAGGAAAATCAGGATCGACCCGACCCAACCGAACAGAGGTACCGTCATGGGTGGAGATTGATGCGGAAGAACTTGAAGAGCACATCGTCCGGTTATGGAAAGCGGACAAGTCCTCAAGCGAGATCGGGATGATCCTGCGGGATCAGTACGGCATCCCGGATGCCAAACTGGTCACAAATAAAAAGATCCTGCATACGATCAGGGATCATGGTCTGGCACCAAATTTCCCGGAAGGTATGCGCAACCTCATCGTCAAAGCGCTCAGACTACGCACACATCTTGGTGAGAACAAAAGGGACATTCATAACAAACGTGCGCTGCAACTGACCGAATCAAAAATCAGGCGGCTTGTAAAATATTATCGCAAAACCGGCGTGCTTCCTGCGGACTGGGTATATAAACCAGACACCGCTGAGATGTTAATCACGCGATAAATGACTGGTATTGCGACTGGCGTTTATGGAAAATACAATATACAAAACTTATGACGATCTGCCAAAGATCGTGCTGCCCGAGGGGCGCGAGGTGTTTATCAGCGATAGCACGATCAGGGACGGCTCACAGATGCCAGGCGTCGTGATCAAGCGTAAGCACAGGCTCAAGATCTATGAATTCCTGCACGAGATCGGGGTTGAGAAGCTGGAGACATTCGTGTACCATGAGCGAGATCGCGACCCCATTGCAGACATGCAGGATCTCGGTTACGAATACCCTGAGATCACGGGATGGGCGCGTGCGCTCCCCGCGGACATTGACTTTGTGCTCGATGTTAACGGAATCAATGAAACCGGGATACTGATGTCGGTCTCTGATTCGCATATCTTTGATAAGATGCAGCTTGGCAGCCGGGAGGAAGCCCGCGAACGATATCTGGATGCCATACAGTATGCGGTCGATCACGGGCTGCGTACCCGTGCACACCTCGAGGACATGACCCGCGCCGATCTGCATGGTTTTGTGTACCCGCTGACTAAGGAGATTCTCGAGATCGATCCCGAGTGTACCATCAGGATCTGCGACACGCTTGGCTTTGCCGTACCGTTTGCAGATATGTGTGAGCCATACAGCATCCCGAAGATCGTGACCCGTATCAAGGAACTTGGCGCAAAGAACGTAGAGACGCACATCCATGACGATTTCGGGATGAGTGTTTCATCAGCCATTGCAGGATACTGGTACGGGGCAAACTGGTCGAGTCTGACGTTCCTCGGGATCGGGGAGCGGTCAGGAAACACGGAACTTGAAAAGATCCTGTTATTCCTCGCAAGAAGGGTCGAAGGTTTTGAAAAATATGATCTCTCCTGTATGGCACGCTTTGCCGAGTATATGGAACACCACATCGGGATCAGGATACCGAGAAACAAGTCGATCGTCGGCAGGAACGTATTTGTTCACGAAAGCGGGATACACACAGCAGGCGTAATCAGAAATCCATTCACTTATGAGCCGTATCCACCCGAAGTCATCGGTGCAGAGCGACAGTTGCTGATCGGGGACTCATCCGGCAGGGAAGTGATCAGGCATAAGGTTGAGGAGGCGCTGTGCGAACTGATGCAACTGAAAGTCAGCATCGACAAGGGTGACACAAGAATTACGGGAATTCAAAAGGAGATTCAGCGGATCTACGATGCGGAAGAGCGGGTTTCATGCATCTCGGATGAGGAACTGACCCGGTACGTCGAAAAGTACTTCATGCTCAATATGATCGTAGATGGCGAGGAACTGCGCGATTCCGAAGAGGGCTGATAAACCACCCGACTCAAGTTACGGAACCCGGACGATTCTTCTTGTGGATATGGATGGCTTCTTCTCATCAATCGAGATGGTTGAGCATCCTGAACTTGTGGGGCTTCCGGTGGTGGTTGGTGCTGACCCTAAAGAGGGAACCGGGAGAGGCGTTGTCAGCACGTGTTCGTACGAAGCCAGAGACTACGGGATTCATTCGGGAATGCCGATCTCAAAGGCGTACCGGCTCTGCCCGGATGCAAGGTTCCTGCCGGTTGCAATGGCTCTGTACCAGATGGTTTCAGGGCGGATCATGAAGATTCTTCGGAGTTATGCGCCCGTTGATAAATTCCAGAAGGTCAGTATCGACGAGGCATTTCTTGAGATAAAAACGGATGATTCTGCGGATGCGACCCTGATAGCCCGTAGCATCAAGGAAGAGATCCTCGAAAAGGAGAAACTCACGTGTTCCATCGGGATCGGTCCGAATAAACTCGTGGCAAAGATTGCGTCCGATGTAGAGAAGCCTGACGGGCTTACCGTTGTCATGTCTGGCGAGGTGCAGGAGTTCCTTGACCCGATGCCGGTTACAAAAATTCCGGGCATCGGGAAAAAGACAGAAAAAACGCTTAAGAGCATGGGGATCGAGACGATACGCAATCTCCGTACGTACGATGTCAGAAAACTTGTCTCGGGCTTTGGAAAGTGGGGACACCAGATGCATGATCTTGCGTGCGGGATCGATGAAAGTGAGGTGAAAGAGGATTTCACGGTTAAATCCGTGGGCAGGGAGTTGACATTCGATGAAGACACATCTGATCCCAGGGTTATTCTCGATTCCATCGATGCGCTCGCCGGCGAGACGATTGCAGCCCTGATCGAGACAGGATACCTGTTCAGAACGGTCTCTGTGAAGGTCAGATTCGAGGACTTTGATACGCACACGCGGGCAAGGAGCATTGGATTCATGAGTTCCGACCTGAAACTGGTTGCAGACATCTTAAAGGAACTGGTAAGCGAGTTCATCGGAGAAAAGAAGATACGGCTGATCGGAGTGAGATTATCGAACCTCCGGAAGGCGGATACGAGGCAGACCTCGATATATGAGTTTATCAGGTAGCCCCATCTCTGCCAAACATATCCGGCATGCCAGGGCGCAAATCAGCTTTTATGGCGATTCATCAGGAAGTTTCTGGCGTTGACTTCAGCGATCCGAGGTCGTTGATCATCGTCTCCACGTTGCCAGTGTCAGGCAGCATCAGGATGTTGCAGTTGATGTTCTGATCCACAACATGCAACGCGCTGTTGAACACGATTGCAAAATCACTCTCGCTTGCCCCGTCCATCGATAGACTGATCAGGGAACCCAGCGTGTCACATGCGATCGCGGGCGGACTCTGTGTCAGTTCCAGGGACAGGGCGTCTGCCATCACATCGATGAACGGCGAGGTCATGATGTTTCCGATCTCAAGTATTGCGGACTCCTGCATCTCGGTCAGGAATTCCAGAGGCTCATCCTCATCCATCCCTGCAAGCAGGATGTCAGCCATCTCGCGTGCGCTCTCAATCGAGAGAATTGTCAGCACCGTGCCTGATATCTTGCCGGAAAAGCCCACATAAGCCCCTACAACCACGTCAATAGGCAGTTTCAGGATATCAGGGATGCCTTTGATCATCTCCACATGAACCACAGAGACATCCATCTCGACAGCCATGCAGAGCATCTCTGAAAGCGACTCCATCACCATGGACGCGCTGTTATCACCCATCTCCTTTAACGTTTC
>DAOWIV010000304.1 GCA_030640725.1 Methanosarcinales archaeon
AATCTCTCTCGATCGATCCGATCCAAGCAGCGCCATCACATCAAGACCGCGGGGAAAACCCCTGACCTGCCTTCCGGCACCATCGATTATGAGCGTGAACGGCTCTTTATCGCCCTGATAAACGTCAGTGTATATCCCGACAAGGTTTGTGAACATGTACGAGTCAGGAATGAACCGCTGCCCCATCATCCGGAATCCTTTGGTGTTTTCAAGGCACTGGTCTGCCTGTTCCGGGGTAAACGGTGGCAGTATCACGCAGGCTCCGGTCCCGCCATAAATTTCAGGAGACCTGTGCTCTGCCAGTTTTGCTTTCACCCCGCCTACAGTCTCCTCGTTCAGGTCACTTTGGTCAAATGTTTTCCCGAATACATGGTTCAACGCATCCATGTACTCGTAAGGTCCCAGGTCATCAGATAATCCCACATAAAAGGCGGTTACCGAGTAAATCCGATCCCACTTATCCATGAGCTCCTGATTCCCGCCAAATTCGGATGATATCAGGCAGGCAGCCATCGTCTGGATTCTTGCGTCCGCTGTTGCGATCAGACCAACTTCAGAGTACGGGTCGGTCGTCCCTGGCGGTATCGCGTCAGAGCCTTTGAGCAACATGCTCATCCTGCCGTACCACATAAACGCCCTGAAATAGTTTTTCAGCTTCTCCGATCGCGTGTAGTGCCCTCGCGGTATGTACTGGGAGTAATCCTCGTTGTAAATGAAAATGGGGGACTCTGCAAACCCGGCATGTGAATCTATCAATTCCAGTTCCCGTCGGGCATCGTCCCGCACAAACGACGGAACCTCGAAACTGTATCGTTCCAGATCCTCTTTCTCAAAGTAAGCGTCTGTACACTCCCATTTGTTCTCACTCTGGCAAACCTGCTCTGGAGATGGTTTGAGTAAGCTTAATCCAACTGCAAAGTATGCAACATTCCTCCTTGATGCTTCTTTCAGCTCGCCGTCCGAATTTTTGTATGATTCCATCGAATCGTTCAGCAATTCCTCGCTGATCGCCCAGATCAGGTCATAGAATTCCCGCTCCTCGATCTGCCGCAGCGTCTCGTCGAACTGGATGTGATAGAGGTGCAACAGCGAATCGGTGGTGACGAAGACCGGTATCTCGTCATCAGCGAGCGTCTTGTACGGCTGGATAATATCCTCTTCCGCCCGGTAGAACGGATTTTCGATCACAACAAAGCCGTTCTCTTCGAGTAGACGTGTGGCTCCATCGCTGATCGGGATTTTTTCTGAAAACGAATCGTAATTTGAGATATGGTCTGTTTGCAGCGGCAAATCGTACTCTGAAACCTTCAGATCAATACTTAGCGGTTGCAGCGAGTAGTATCTGGCAAAATCCATGGTATCTGTTGCGGCGCCGGACAGATCGATTGGTTCTGTCTCGAGTCTTGCTTCCTGAACCGGTTCGGGTTGCTGTTGGCCTTGATCCAGGTCCGGTTGAGCCGGTTCGTGAGCACCCTGATCAACACAACCACTGATAACTATCGACAGGACGATAAGCACCGGGATTACACATCTCATGAGACATAATCAGGGATGCATTGGTAATAAGTGTTTTGCTTTAATACCGCGGTCAATAAGCCCCGCTCTTAATCGTGTGCGCTATCGCACCGCCGCTAATAAGGATTTCAGAGAGGACGAACGTCCATGCAAGCAGGTATCCTGCAGTACCAAGGATGTTGCAGGCAGACTGTGCAAATATCGCGCCGTCCAGATCACACAGAGGCAGAGCGTCGATCCATGCCCTGCACAGGAAGACGACGCCGATCATGTGCATCATCTTGCTGTTGCATGAATATATCAACGCCAATCCGACCAGCACTAACCCAACACTGCCCGCAGCAGCTATAAACAGCGTGTCGATCGAGGTCATCTCCCCGTGCACAAACATCGAACCTGTAGTGAGTGTAATATCCCCGAGTGACACCGTATATCCAAGTGTAATCGCAATTGCCGAATGGAACCACTCGTGCCCGAGTGTCGCCGACCCCCATCCGAAGACAAGGCATATCGCACCGACGATCGCATCGTCAATGTTGCCCCACATTTTTTCTGTTTCCCCCATTGCTTATACCCCCATACTCCCTAACCCTCGCACATAAACTTACAATGACGACCAACCCCCGGAGGTCATCATTATTATGATAATTGTCACTTATTATTTAAAAACATTCTGGTCACATATCCAATGGGTTTAATTATAGAGGACTGCCTTCAAACATTTGACATAAAACACGGAGATAACTTATGAACGGAAAGACAGGCATACTATTACTTGGACATGGGAGCACGCGCCCCCACAACAAGGAACTCGTCGAGAATGTGGCAGAAATGATCGCTAATCAGAAGAACGTCCTTGTGCGGATAGCGTTTCTGAACATGGACAAGCCAGACCTCAAAGAGGGTCTGAAAAGTTTTGAGGGAACCGATGTCGACAGAATTGTCGCACTCCCGCTCTTCCTTGCACATGGCGTTCACACGCTCGAAGACATCCCTGAGGAACTGAATCTGGGCGATGACAAAAAAGCTGTGGTCGATATCGACGGAAAAAGCGTCGAGGTTCTGTATGCAGAGCCGCTTGGTGGCGATCCACGCATAGCCGAGATCGCATACAGCAGGGCAGAGGAAGCACTCGCCCGCTGAAACATGCACATCGCGGTGCTCGATCTGACGCATGGCGGCGGTCTGATCGCGCAGTGTCTTGCAGAGATTACAGAGATTGGCGTACAAACGATCATAAACACCGGCAAAAACACATGCGCAAACACGGTCATCGCCGTTGATGTGTACCACACGCTCGATAGGAGCTCGATTGCGGGTTTTGAATCGCGCGACATATCTGTGCTGGCAGAGCCGCCTGATGCAGACGGCTTCGATCTGATCGTCTCGCCCGTACATCTGGACCCTGCATACCCGACACTTGCTGGTGCGCGTGCGGCAGGGGTGCCGGTAATCACGCACCACGCTGCCGTCTGCGAGATTATGCGTAGCCACCTTCGGAGCTATGAGGTGATCGAGGTCACCGGCACGACCGCGAAGACAAGCACCGTGCGAACGCTTGCAGAGATCATATCATCGTGTGCCGGCAGGAGCGTTGTATCGCATTCAAGCGCTGGTGTGGAGTACTGGGACGGCTCAGGTGGCAGCAACCCGCAAGCGATCGCCAAGTTCAGCATAACGCCTGCAAGCATCATCGAGGTGGTGAAGTCTGCCGGAGACGCGCACGATCCGGATGTGTTCATCTTTGAGGTCTCGCTTGGCGGCACAGGGCTTGCAGACACCGGTATCGTCACTACGCTTACAGGCGACTACCTGATAGCAAACGAGACGACAGCAGCGTCCGATGCAAAGATGCAGATGGTGCGGCAGGCGAAACCCGGATCAACGCTGATTCTGGGAAGAGATGTTGCGTCCGTGCCCGTTCCGGACATGGTTGCAGATACGCTCACATTCGGAGATGGCGGCGACATATATTTCGAGAGCATTGAACCGGAACGCGGCGTGATCGTGGCGGCTGGCAGACGCATCGAGTTTGCAGTCCGGAATTATGACATCTTCTCGTACGAAACAGCGATTCTTGCTGCGGTGGCTGCTGC
>DAOWIV010000168.1 GCA_030640725.1 Methanosarcinales archaeon
TACTCTCTCTGGCTTTTCTTGCAAGTACCTCCGCATTCCTGAGCACTGGCGTGGATGGTGCGCCTGTCAGCATCCGGTGCACATCGTCATCATAAGCCTTGATCTCAAAAGAGATCGATGTGGCTATGTCGATCACCCGCCTCAGAGTCTTCGGCGTGCAGAAACCATTGGTCGCAATCCCGACGCCAACCTCCGCATACTTCTCTTGTACCTCCTGCACCACCTCCTCAATATATGGAAGATGGATCGTTGGCTCTCCTCCCGTGAAACTGATCTTGTCCGTGTCTGGCGTCATTCTGGATATCGCTTCATCCGCAAGCACCGCTGGCGCCACATAATCACGATAGAACCATTGTGCATCAGGATACTGCGATATCCGGTATGCGTTGCAGTATATGCATCTAAAATTACAGCCGAGCATGGTAACCGAGTAGCTGGCAAGCGTCTCTGAAAGCATCGTGTATGCGATTTTGGGGTGCATATCTGCCCTGCACACGCCGCGCTCACCTTCAAGCCGATTTACCCCGCACCGCCATTCGCAGAGGTTACATCGCGCAAGTTCGGATAGGTGCTGCATTTTGGATCGATGGATTCTCTGCGCCAGACATTATAGTCATTCCGAAACGGAGGTGTGATTTGCTACCGCTTAATTATTGTACCAGCCAACGTTCCGCTGCGGTGCACCGGTTACACTGGCGGTCTCAAGGCAATCGAGCGGGTGCTTGGGATTGCACGGGGCGGGGATATGGCTCAGGGGTCGCGGGTTTTGATGCAGTCCTGCCCTGGCACGAGTACGAACGCGGCAGAGGTGATGCGCTCGAACTGCTGCTGAAGTGCGAACGGGAGACATAGTGAATCTCGAAACGATCATCGAGCCCCGCGCATCCTGAGTTTGTTGAAGATGCATTTTCGGCTGCGGGTGGGGCTGGGGTCGTTGAGGTGAGATTGAGGAGATCGTGACGCTATATCCTGCAGAATTCCTTCATCGGACACTCTGCACATTTCTTCTTCTTGCAGTACATGATACTCAGTTTAACGAGCGCTGTTTCGATCCTTGATAATTTTTCGCCTTCAAATTTGTCCAGATCTATGTCCAGATTCTTTGCTGCATTTTTTGCTTTATCAGATATCTGTGGATGCACGTCCCACTGACCCCTCAGTTCTCTGAGGAATATCTGGGTTGTCACCGCACCGATTCCCTTGAATTCCTGCAATCTCCTCTCTAAATCATTTGTATTCGATGACTGCCTGTATAAATTCTCAAGCGATCCATATCTTTCTTTCAATCCCCTCATGACATTGAGCAGTTTCGTTGCGGTTACGCCATCATACCGGGCATATCCACCATCATCGAGGATCCCGATCAACTCGTCCCATGTTGTTGATATGATCTTTTCCGGAGTGTTGACCCCGTGTTTATCAAATTTCTTATATGTGTTCGATGCTATCTTCTGACTGATCCTCGCACCGAACAGGACCGATGCAAGAAACCATTTGAACCTGCCGGATGGTTCTGACAGGTCTATTCCAAGATCCTCAGCATATAACGGGAATTGCGCAAGAAGACGATCGATCTCATCCATATTGTCCATGATCACTGTTCTTTTTCTCTCTGGCAAGATGTAAAAGTTTCTTTCGCATAACCCGGGATTTGTTGACCCCACACGACACCGGACCATGCCCTGGGGGAATCGCAGTTTATGCACGGTTGCTAAAGTAAAGTATAACCGCATCACGCAGTCAGGAGTCGCGCCGCATCCTTCGCAAAGTACGTAATGATCATGTCGGCGCCCGCACGCTTGATCGAGAGCAATGATTCGCATATCGCCTGATCCTGATCGAGCCACCCCCTCGCACCGGCAGCCACGATCATCGCATACTCGCCGCTCACCTGATATGCAGCCGTGGGCATCGAAAACGTGGTCTTGACCCGGTGCAGGACATCGAGATACGGGAGCGCGGGCTTCACCATCACGATGTCGGCGCCCTCGTCTATGTCCAGTTCAAGCTCGCGCAGCGCCTCATCCGAGTTTGCAGGATCCATCTGGTACCCGGAGCGGTCTCCGAATGCGTATCCCGAATCCGCAGCCTCTCGAAACGGTCCATAGAAGCATGAGCAGTATTTGGCGGCGTAGGACATGATCGGGGTGTCTGTGAACCCATCGATATCAAGCGCAGTCCTGATCGCGCGTACCATGCCATCCATCATGCCAGACGGCGCAACAATGTCGGCGCCTGCCCGGGCATGGCTTGCCGCAACCTTCCCGAGAATGGGCAGCGTCGGATCATTGAGCACCCGCTCCGCATCATAATCGACGATGCCGCAGTGCCCGTGCGTGGTGTACTCGCACAGGCAGACATCGGTTATAATGAGTAGATCGTCCGTTACAGACCGGATATTTTGTATTGCCTGCTGGATAACGCCGTTATCGTCATAAGCGCTCGTCCCCTCCTCGTCCTTTGTTTCAGGTATCCCGAAGAGGATAATTGCCGGAATTCCAAGCTCTTCAATCTCCTTTGCCTCATCCGCAACCCTGTCCAGCGGGAACCGGTATTGATCTGGCATGGATCCGATCTCTGCGGGTTTTTTGATGGTTTCATCCACAAAGATCGGGCAGATCAGGTCATTTATGGAAAGCTCGGTTTCAACCACGAGATTTCGTATTCCGGGCTGCCGCAACCTGCGCATCCGTGTTTTCGGGAACATAGCATCATCTATTAGAGTCGCATCGATGATTAATCCTTCGACTGCCGGAGGGCGCCGCGCCATCGTATGCCAACATAAACCAGCCCACCCATTACACTTTAATATCAAGCACCCAATTATATTATTATGCCAGAACAACAGGACTACCTCAAGAATTACACGAGTGTAAAAAGCATCGTGCGTGAGGCGTTGCCGTTTGAACTCATATACACCGTCGGAGGAGTCTTTGCTGGCATCATTCTGGTTCAAATGACCAATCAGATCGAAATGATCCCCGGGCTTCTGGTACTCGTGCCCGCGATACTCGGAATGCGCGGCAACATCTCGTGCACGCTCGGATCCCGGCTTGGCAGCGCGATACACCTCGGATTGATCGATAAGATCGAGCGCAACCCGGAGCTGATCGGCAATGTGGCAGGCTCGCTTACGCTCAGCCTGATCATGTCGATTGTGCTCGGAATTCTGGCGCACATCTTCACGATCGCTCTTGGAATGCAGAGTGCAGGCATACAGGTGCTCGTTGCGATAGCGGTCTTTTCAGGGGTGCTATCAGGCATCGTCCTCTCTGCCATCGCTGTAGTCATAACCATCGGTGCATTCAGGCGTGGTCTTGATCCGGATAACATCACAACGCCCGCTCTTGGAACGCTTGGCGACATCGTCACGATGTTTATGATTTTTCTGGCTGTAAAGGAGGTGACCTGGATATGGCATATTACACCGTAACCGGAATCGTGAAGCGCGGCATTCCGGTTCTTTTAGTCGCTGCGATCATCGGCACGATGGCAGGACAGATGCTACAGGTGAGACAGGAGATGCTAATCGATTTTTCCGTGCTTCTGATACTGATCCCCCCGCTGATTAAGATTGGCGGCGATACCGGATCGATTCTTGGAGCAAGACTCTCGTCGGCTCTTCATCTCGGTCTCGTGGACTCAATAGGGGGTGTGGTGGTCAGGAATAGCGTTCTTGCGTGCCTGCTGATCGGATGCGCCGCCTGTCTGATGTTAAGCGTGGTCGTCTGGGTGGCAGCTATCGCATTAAACATCGAAGTCGTGTATGGTGCGCTGCTTAAAATAACACTGGTCGCCGGATCGATCGATATCGCCGTAGTCTTCGCCATAACGATCTGTATCGCATTTCTGGCGCACAGGTACGGGCTCGATCCGGACGACGTTGTGATACCGATCACCACCTCGATCGGGGATATTGTCGGGATCATGTCGGTCTTTGTCGCGATCCGGATGGTTGGATGAACCGGATATAACATGGGATACGTGGTGCTGGGCGATACTCTGAAATGTGGGAGTATTTTCGACAATTATCCACCGTAAAACCCCGGATCCTATCGTCTAACAGTCTGGCATTCTGACCGTCTGGCAACACATTTTCCGTGTTTTGCCGCGACAGGATGCGATACTGTGCCCTCACCCCCCTCAGTGCCCTGTGCACCATATACCATGAATCCAAACATTTCTTTTGCCATGCGTTATAATCACATTGACATGGATTACGAGGTCGTTGTGGTCGGAGCAGGACCTGCCGGCTGTCTGGCAGCGAAGTACGCCGCGAAGAACGGAGCAAAGACGCTCATCATCGAAGAACATGCATCCATCGGGTCGCCTGTGCAATGCGCAGGGCTGCTGAGCGTAAATGCTGTCCGGGAGTGCGAGATAGCTCCTGACAGCCGCTTTCATCCGATCACCGGTGCGTTTGTCTATGCGCCTGACGGACGGCGGATTTGCATATCAGGAGACGAGATCAAGGCGTACGTGGTCGATCGGAGACTTTTTGACCGCACGCTTGTAGAGGATGCGGTCCGGGAAGGCGCGGAAATACTCATGCGGACGCGTGCAATCGGCATGGATATCCGGGATCCGGGAAATCGCGCGAATCACAAAAAGGTTCTCCACATCCTGACCGA
>DAOWIV010000156.1 GCA_030640725.1 Methanosarcinales archaeon
GAGGTATCTGATTGTAAAGTTGTTGGTTCAATCCCAATCTTTAAGATTGATGAAAATGTTTACTACGATGTCAAGACGTGGGTGTAAGTTTAGCATGAATGGAACAGAATGTGATGTGGATTCTATGGGGTTCTCCTGCCCTGCACTGGTCGCTGCGGTGGCAGAGGTATCGCACGTACGATTTCGGGATGCGCGTGTACTCTTTGATCCGATTATCAAGAACGCAGCCAGGATATGGTTGCAAGAGTCAAACATCGACACCTCAAAGAAGTTTGACCTGCTGGAGGACGTGATCTCTTGTTTTGTCGAGTCGGTGCCAGACCCGCCGGACATCACTATGACCAAGACCCCGGGTGGCGCGGTTAAACTCGTGATCGGTAACACCTGTCCGTTCTGGTGTGCGTGTCAGATCATGAATGAAAAGATCGGGGTGATCGAGGGTTGTGCCGAAGCGATCACGCTACTTCAGGTGATCGATCAGATGTGGCAGTCAAGTGAATCGCTTACATACGAATTCCAGCCGTCGCAGAGGCGCGGCAGACCGTGCATAATTTACATCGGGACGGTTGAGCAGATTCTGCTTAACCGGGAACATCAAAGCCTGTATACCCATTGATGCGCTCACTTTCTCCGAACAACAACTGGGTAATCGATGGTTTGTTCATATAAGTGATAGTAGGCTCTCCCGTGATGTTTCCGAGATTGGCGGCTACGTCGATGGCATCGTACATATTACCAGTCTCGTCCACCAGACCGAGATCTACTGCGTCTGCGCCGGTATATATGCGCCCGTCAGAGAGGTTCAGCACATCATCCCGGGTCATGTTTCTTCCGCTTACGACCGCGTCCACAAACCTTGAAAACGCATCCATCACCACCGCACCTGCATATTCCTTCTCATCCTCGGTCAGGTTTCTCCAGTCCGCGCCCATGTCCTTGAACTCCCCTGATTTCGCAACCCAGTGCTCGATCCCCTCTTCGTCATAGTATCCTGATTTGTTCTCAAAGACCCAGACCACGCCGATGCTGCCTGTGATGGTGTCAGGGTTTGCAATGATCCGGTCAGCCGGGGCAGAGATGTAGTACGCAGCACTTGCAGCGACGTCAGCCATCGAGATCACCACCGGCTTTCCGTCCACCTGCACCTTCGCAATCTCGGTTGCGATCTCCTGCGCCGCGGCTGGGGTGCCGCCCGGGCTGTTCACCCGTAGAACGATCGCTTTTATATTATCGTCCTTTGCCGCAATCCTCAGGTTCTTGCAGATATTTTCTGAGGTCGCAAACCCAAATCCATCAGGTAGCCCCCCTGTAATCATTATTCCCTGCACGTAGATCACTGCAACCTGATCTCTGGCAGGATAAAACCCCTGGGTATCAAAATCTCCAAGGATCATTGCAAGGCACACCCCGAAGACCGTTATCAGCAATAACACGATCGCAATATATACAAAGAATCCTTTCAGCGGGTTTTTCTTTGGTGGTTGAGTTGGGACCCGGGTCGGTGCCGGAGGTGGCGAGATTGGCGGCTGGGGTGGTGGCGATGACGGCGGAGGCACCGAGGTCGGCACCGGCGAAGGTGACATCTCAGCAACAGAACTCCCGTCATCAATCCGGGTCTTCCGATCCGCCCTGTCGAGGATCTCATCTATATGTTTGAGTTCTCGATCCGGCTCTGACCGGACGGCTGCGTCGGTCTCGCTGCTCTGATCGCCGGTATGCTCTGGTAGAGTCATCAATGATTCATGGGTGATGTGAGCTTAAAAGCGTTCTTTTGATCCGCACATCGCCGAGCGTTTATGCAGACAGCCGTCTTGCAATATCATCCCCGACATCGCTTGTACCGGCTGACCCTCCGAGATCGTACGTCTTAACCTTCCCGTCGGCGAGATTTGCCTCGATTGCGCCAATGATCGCCTGCGCAGCATCACGCTCGCCCAGTTCCTCGATCAGCATCGCACCAGCCCAGATCGTTGCGATCGGGTTGACCTTGTTCAAGCCTTTGTGCTTTGGCGCGCTCCCGTGTATCGGCTCGAACATCGAGACGCCGTCCGGGTTGATGTTTCCGCCCGGCGCAAGCCCGAGTCCTCCCTGGATCATCGCGCCAAGATCGGTTATGATATCGCCGAACATGTTTGGAGTGACCACCACATCGAACCACTCAGGGTTCTTCACAAACCACATGCAGATCGCATCAACGAAATTGAAATCAGTCTCGATGTCAGGATAGCCGTCTGCAACCGATGTGAAGACTTCCCTCCAGAATCCATAGATGTCGGTCATCACGTTTGCCTTGTCAACGGACGAGAGATGCTGTTTTCGGGAGGGATCTGATGCGAGTTCGAATGCATACTTGATCACGCGCTCGCTCCCCTGCCTGCTGATCAGCCCGATCTGGTACGCGATCTCGTCAGCGTCGGTCTCGACATCCAGGTCGAACTTCACCTGATACAGGTTGCGCACGATCTCCGCGGTACCATGGCTCCTGCCAGCCGATGCATGTCCGCCAACGCCGATGTACAGGTCCTCGGTGTTCTCCCGCACCACGACAAAGTCGATATCCTCAGGTCCCTTGTCCTTCAGCGGAGTGGCGACTCCCTTCAGAAGTTTGACGGGTCTTAAGTTGATGTACTGATCAAAATAAAACCGTGTGGTCAGGAGAATTCCCTGTTCAAGCACGCCCGGAGGAATACGCGGGTCGCCGATTGATCCAAGATAGATTGCGTCATATCCGGACAGTTCCTTAAGCGTGTCCTCTGACATGAGTTCTCCGGTCTCAAGATAATGTTCTGCGCCATGCGGATACCGGGTCCAGTCGATATCAAATCCGTACACCTCGCCTGCGGTGTCAAGAACCTTTTTTCCTTCTGCGACTATCTCAGGACCGATGCCATCGCCCGGGATCACCGGGATTTTATACTGTGCCATAGTTCATCCTCGGCACATCATTGGTGCCGGGATGATAAATCTTTTGCGACTGGTGGTGCTGGGGCGGTTTTGCGTCAGCGCGGCGTCAGATCTCGTCCCAAAGCCCGTTTTATCAAAAAAGCTTCTCCACCACCACAACCACCCGGGACTCCGAGAATCAGGCACTACCTGAACATATCAACAGCCTTTCTCACGGATTTCATCTTCCCCATGATCGTGATACGATCCCCGTTTTCGATGACCGCGTCACCATGTGGGATCAGGGTGTCGTCACCTCTGTGGATCAGCACGATTATCGAGTTAATCGGAATCTTGAGTTCTTTTATCGCTTTTCCGATCATCTCCGGATTGGTCACCAGTACTTCGACGATATCGCCGTGCTCGCCAAGTTCGTACATCGAGAACAAGCTCGGATGCCCGATCAGATGGTCCAGGATCGCGGCTGTTGACGCAATCGGACTCATCGACTTGATTCCAAGATCATGGAACGTTGACAGGTTCTTCGGGTCATTCGCCCGTGCAATGAGCTTGCCCTCTCCAAACCCGAACTTGCTCCTTGCAACCTGGCAGATCAGCATATTCACGCTGTCCTTATCGGTGGTCGCCACAAGGTATCCGGCGTTTTTAATGCCAGCCTTCCGGAGTACCGTGATATCCCCGCCGTCCCCGTGTACGGTCGGTATACCAAACTTCTCCAGACGTTTGCAATGCTCGATATCCGTGTCGATCACGACCACGTTCTCCCCTCTTCGGCTCAGACGGTGCGCAAGCGTGCTCCCGACACCGCCGCCTCCAACAATGAGTATCTCCATTGGTATCACCTTAAGTCTTCTTGCAATCGGTCTGGCAAGCACACCAGTCAGTATTACTGTGATGATGATGCATAAAAATACAAGCCCCATGATGGTGTCGCCCACATCTCTATCAGTTATATTGAGTGCAAAATAGGTTGCCATCGATGCAGGCACCACCCCTCGCGGACCCATTGCGGAGATGAACAATCGGTCGTTGAACCGCAATGGCGAATGGATGGTAGACACAAAGACCGTGATTGGTCTCACAATGAGAATAAGAGCCGCGATAACGAGTACGCCGCGCACCCCCAGAGATGCGATGCTGTTGAATTGCAGCATTGCAGCAAGGAGTATGAAGATAACCGAGAGCAAAATAATTGATAAATAACTTTTGAACTCCCGCACCTCCTTCTTATATTGCACATCCGCCATCCCCATATATATTGCGGCAATTGCCACCGCTAATATACCTGTTTCGCGAGAAAGCATCTCCGCGATCGTATATGTAATGAGAACAAAGGACATGGTGGTTAGATGCACCAGCTGCTTTGTGATGACCCGGGTCTGCGATAGTGCAAATGTGCAGGTCAGCCCCATGATCAGCCCAACCGTCACGCCGATTGCGATGCGCAGCAGGAACGTGGTGATTCCGTATTCAACTGTCGGGTGTGACATCGTGATCCATTCAAAGATCACCGCGGCAAGGAGTACGCTGACCGCATCATTGAATACACCCTCCATCTCCAGAATGCTGCGTATCCGGTTATTAACCCTCATATCCTGCATCAGAGGCACAATGACCGTCGGACCGGTTGCTGCCACCAGCGCACCGAACAGGAACGCAAAACCCCAGTCAAGTCCTGCCAGTCCATGCGCGACGACTGCGCCACCGATCATGGTGATCAGCACACCGACGCTGACCAGTGTAAGTACGCTATGTGACACCGTGCGCAGGTGCCTGATATCAATGTTGATGCCGCCATTAAAGACTATTATCACCACTGCAAACGTGACAACCAGTCTCAAGCCATCGCCATATATATGCGGGTCGATGACCCCAATACCTTCCGGTCCGAGCAGGATGCCCGCAGCAAGCAGAAATACGATGCTTGGTATGCGCACGATTTTACTGAGCATCTGTGCGAGGATACTTGCCGTAAGGACCAGTGTGAATAATGCAAAGATGTATATCGGTTCCATGTTGCCTGAGGTCAACCCCCGTAGAATGTGTGTGGCGACGGCATAAACCAGTTGTGGTATGCGAGGGTAGGATGCATGCGTTTGGCACCCCCGGTTTTGCAGAATACACAGGTCACATTTTTCGGTCCGGCGCCGCATAAGCCGGCAGTCTGCGGCATCGGAAACATAGATATACCATAGCAACAAATTGTAAGGATTATGAAATCCAAACAACCGCGAAAGCAGAGGAAAGCGCAATATCAAGCCCCTCTACACAAAAGACAAAAATTTATGAGAGCCCATTTAAGTAAATCGCTGCGGGAGAAATATGGACGGCGAACGTTTGGCGTTCGCACCGGAGACACTGTAAAAATCATGCGCGGTGAGTATGCAGGCAAAGAAGGGAAGGTTGAACGGCTTTATCTTAAAGATTGCAAGCTTGCGATCGATGCCGTAACATTATTTAAGGCGAACGGAGAAGAGGTTCCAAGACCAGTGTATCCATCGAACGTAATGATAACCAAACTTAATCTCGAGGATGAAATGAGAGAACAGACACTCGGACAGGAGTGATTTTAGTGAGCAGGCACCAAAAAAGACTTTCAGCACCAAAATCGTGGAACATACAGAGAAAGACACAGACATTCGTTGTCAAATCCGCACCGGGACCACATTCCGAATCAAAGAGCATTCCGTTACTAGTGGCTCTGCGAGATATGTTAAAACTCGCAAATTCGAGCAAAGAGGTGAAGAGAATACTGCACGATGGTAGTGTTATGGTCGATGGTAACATTGTGCGCGATTCTAGATTTCCGGTGGGGCTTTTCGATGTTATAACCATACCGAAAACTGATACATCGTACAGAGTCCTTCTGGACCGAAAACAGAGACTCATGCTCCGTAAAGTCACCGATTCGGGCATTAAATTGTACCGGATCAATAACAAAACGAATGTGAAAGGTGGGGCTACCCAGTTAAATCTCCATGACGGTTCGAATATCATTTCAGATGAATTTTCATACCGCACATCCGATTCGGTACTTGTTTCGATTCCTGAGCGAAAGGTTCTCCAGCATCTCGTGTACAAACCCGGCAACCTCGCCCTGATCACGGGCGGGGCACATTCCGGGGAACTTGCAACGATCAAGGAGATCAAAAAGGTACGAAGCTCGATGCCAAACATGGTATCGCTCCAGAGCACGTATGATTTTGAGACGGTAGAGGATTATGTGTTTGTGATTGGCAAAAGCACTCCTGAAATGGAACTTCCCGATGAAAAAGGTGATGTGATTGACTGAAACCAAGATGCGTGAGATTGAGATTGATAAGGTAACTGTACATCTCGGGGTAGGCGAGAGCGGACAGCGCCTGTTAAACGCTGAAAACATTCTTCTTGAAATTACCCACCAGAAAAACGTGAGAACGCTCTCAAAGTCCCGTATTCCTACCTTTGGTATCAAGCTGGGGGAGCCGATCGGCTGCAAGGTCACACTTCGCGGAGAGAAGGCTTATACATTCCTTGACGCCGCGATTGCTGCCATCGATCGCAAAATATATGCATCGCAGTTCGATGCTACTGGCAACGTGTCTTTCGGTATCGAAGAGCACACGGATTTCCCAAATATGTCTTATGATCCGGATATTGGAATCTTCGGAATGGATGTCTGCGTGAGTCTCAAGCGACCCGGTTATCGAGTCAGCAGGCGCCGCATCCAGCAACGAAAAATATCACATAAACACCGATTGACCGCGAAGGATACGTGTCCATGGATGCGCGACCGCTACAACTTAGAGGTGCTCGAATGAGTGAACATGCTACTACTGGCGGGGCTGTGAATGTGTGCAAGCGGTGTGGCAGGAAACAAGGCTTGGTCAGAAGATACCGTATATATCTCTGCCGCCAGTGTTTCAGAGAGATCGCAAAAGACATGGGATTTGAAAAATACAATTGATAAGAGGTGGATTTAATGGTACTACTTGACCCACTCGCTGACGCGCTATCAACCATACGAAATGCAGAGAGGACCGGAAAGGACGAATGCATCATACGTCCTGCCTCAAAACTCATCGGCAACGTGTTGAGCGTGGTTCAGAGCCGTGGATATATTGATGAATATGAACGTATCGAGGATGGAAAAGCAGGCGTCTTCAGGGTGCGCCTCAACGGAAAGATCAACGACTGCAAGGTGATCAAGCCAAGATTTTCAGTCAAGCGAACCGATCTTGAGAGATGGGAGAAGCGGTTTTTACCGGCGAGAAACTTCGGCGCTCTGATATTGACGACGCCCCGGGGCATACTATCGCACTATGATGCTCGAGAAAAAGGGGTCGGGGGGCAGCTCCTCGCTTATGTGTATTAGGTGGAATAATGGCAAAAGAACTTAGAAAAACGATTGCAATACCGGATAACGTGGATGTTTCGATCGACGGAAGGTCGGTTACGGTGTCAGGTCCGAATGGAGAGATTACCCGTGAATTATGGTATCCACACCTCACCATTCAGCGGATCGAACAAAATATATATGTCGATACTGATGCTACTGTAGTGCGAAAGAAGCAGAAAGCGATGGTCGGCACGCTCGCATCACACATCAGGAATATGATTACCGGGGTCATCAGCGGATACAGGTACCGGATGAAGATGGTGTATTCACATTTTCCGATCCAATTACGCGTCGATGGCAACAGACTTGTAATAGGTAACTTTCTTGGCGAGAAGAAGGATCGAACAGCGTGGATACATTCCGGAGTCGATGTGGCATTGAATGGCGATGAGGTGGTCGTCACAGGTATCAACAAGGAGTCCGTAGGGCAGACTGCGGCAAATATCGAACAGGCGACCAGGATCAAAGCCCGTGATCCAAGGGTATTTCAGGATGGGATATATGTGGTCGGGAAAGATCTGTTGGAAGCGGTTAACTAAGGTGATTATGATGGATGATGCAATCAAACGGGCGTTAAATATCAGAAGGCGACAAAAAAGCAAAAAACCGACGTTTAAGCGGATCGATTCTCACAAAAAAAAGAAACTGGATGATAACTGGCGGCGTCCAAGAGGTTTGCAGAGCAAACTGCGAAAGCGGATTGCTTCAAAGGGCGCGGTCGTGCAGGCAGGCTATGGCAGCCCACGCGCGGTCAGGGGACTGCACCCGTCAGGTTATGAGGAGGTGTTGGTGAGAAATCCCGGGGATGTGCAACTGGTTGACCCGTTGTACCAGGTTGCCAGAATCGCGCGCACTGTCGGCGTGAGAAAACGACAGATCATCGAAGAGACCGCTGCAGGTCTTGGAATCAGGATATTGAACCCGCTACCAAAGGAGGAGACTGTAGAATGACCGATCTTACCACTCAGC
>DAOWIV010000279.1 GCA_030640725.1 Methanosarcinales archaeon
ATGAAAATAACCAATTCAGTAGAAAAGAACGGATATCCGCAGCTAATCCAAGATTGCAACGCATCAACGATTGAAGAGATTTCGGAAAGAGTGCTTCATCCTATCACTGGAAAATTCGACAGTGCCGTATATGCGTACAATTTCGTCAAAGCCGATCACAGAATGCCGTATATGGCAAACATTTAAGATAATCTTAGGGTCAGTTATAAAACTATGAATTATCTTCTATGTGCGTTTGGCATCGTGTGGCTCGGACTTGGTCTCTACATGCTTTATCTGCTACGTACAAGATCCCGATTATCAAAGCTAATAACAGAAGGAACCCGCGGGGTGCGCCGTGGATAAGACGCGGCACCTGATCCTTGCATCAGTTATCATCGTCGCTGTCGTGGTGGTCGGGTTGTGGGACATTGGTGATATAGGGAGCACGCTTGCGGTCAGCGAACTCACAGATGAACACATCGGAAAGTCTGTGCGTGTCAACGGCACCGTCAAGGCAGGGACGCTCCATTGGGCGGATAACGGCTCAACGATACTATTTACCCTGACAGACGGACGTACCGACATGAATGTCGTTTACAGAGAGCCGCAGCCCCCGAACCTGATAGAAGGGAATCATGTTGCCGTTACCGGGACGATGCTGCCTGATCGCAGTATATCAGCAAAACAACTGGTGACCAGTTGCCCATCAAAGTACGCCGCTGAAAACACAACGCTTAAATCCGCTCAATAACTAACACCAAAGCGAGGCTCATCATGATCACCGACTGGTACGAATATCGGTTAATCAATGGCGCAATCGTCAATCTGGTAAACAATCTCGATGAGTCGAACATGAAACGTGTTGTCCGTCATGTGTTCGATTCCGGCGGTAAAAGAATCCGCCCGATCATCCTTGTTCTCTGCTCCGAACTCTTTGGAGGCGACGCTGACGAATGCATCGATGCGGCGCTTGCGATCGAATTGATACACTCAGCCTCGCTGATACACGACGATATCCTTGACATGGGAATCACGCGCCGCGGCGTTCCGAGCGTGCATGCGCAGTTCGGGCAGGCAGCAGCAATTCTCTGCGGAGACTTCCTGATCTCGAAGTCCATCGAACTGATCTCGAAGTACGACCGGGCAGTGATCCGGGATTTCGGGAGGGCGGGCATGTCAATGGCTGAAGGTGAGGCTGCCGATATAGGCAGCCGGGAAAACAGTTTTTCCGAGGAGAATTATCTTGGATGCATTGACAAGAAGACCGCATCGCTCTTCGCGGCATCAGCCTGCATGGGAAGCCGGATCGGAGGCGCCTCGCCGCGTTTGATCAGTCAGTGCGCCGAGTTCGGAATGCATCTTGGCATGGCATACCAGATCGTCGATGATATTCTTGAATATGAGGAACTCCAACACGAAAAGAAGTCTATGAACACATCGACCACGCTTCCACACATCCTGAGTGCGGCATCATCGACGGACGATGCGGTAAATCGATCGATTAAGGAAATGCAGCACCACGTCGATGAATCACGGCGGATCATCGGTTCATTCGATGAATCGGATGTATCAGATATACCAGATGTCCGGGGCAAGTTACTCAAGATCGTGGATTACATGACACTTGATCTGATCGAGGATGTGGGCACGCCGACTGTTCCGAAGTGAGGGGACTTGCGATAGACCTGTTTGCGAGCAGTCCTGCTCACAAGAATCGTGCACTCCACCGCTCATGTATGAATTCCAGTCCTTCTTCCCTGTCGATGAATAGGAACATAATCCTTATGTTTGTGTTCCTAACATCCAAGTCTTTCAAGATGCGTGCAACGTTTCAGATCGTCGCGAGATCGTAAATTTTTGGAGCGCTTGCGAGATGGGCGGATGCCACCAAAAAGTCCCTTATGCCCAGAAAGACTCACTCCCCGCTCGAGCACGCACCTATTCACCCAACAATCCGCGCAATTGCCGCCTCAAGCCCGATCATCTCTTGCTCTCCTGTCCGCATATCCCGCAGCGTGACCATGCCCGCCTCCACCTCCTTCGCGCCGACAATCACCGCGTAATCCGCATCGATCGCATCAGCATGTTTCAGTTGCTGCCCGAATTTCCTGCCGCTAATATCGATTGTGGTGCGCACGCCCCCGTCCGCCCGCAGCCTGCCTGCAACCCGGATCGCATCCTCTACCACATCCGGCAGATAGACAACCACTACCCGCGGTGCATGTGGCGGCTCGATCCCACATACCTCGAGCACCCGGTTAGGCTTTTCTCCGTTTCACCTTGTCTCACCTTGGCTTGGAACAATTGTTCCAATCTAAAAGACATTACCGAGCTTTTCCTGCTTCCGGC
>DAOWIV010000175.1 GCA_030640725.1 Methanosarcinales archaeon
CTATCGACAGACCGATCCAGGGGAGATAAAGCACAAATACCGGACATCTCTGGGGATATTAGCATATCTTACCAGAAAGATGGAGTATTGGACCGCGAAGTTTGGTCCGGTACTCGAACACCACGCAATGTGACAACCTCGTGCCAGAGAAAGGTTTAAGTATACTCAGATAATTCCCACACTGCACGTAAATATCATTCCGCCACGATCCATGCACAGTTTGCTGCCAATTGGCTACACAACAACCTGCATGGCAGGCCAGGATGGATGTCCATGTCTCGGTCCCCCCCACCCACACAAGCGGATACTCCCGGATCGCATGATTCAGGAGACCCGTCATACCAAGGATGCTCTACAAGATCGCTATGGTCAGGGCACAATATTAACCTATATCTATTTATCTTCGCAATCGTAGTCTCGTTGTACGACGTGGTGAGTACTGCGCTCTGTATCGACTTCTGTGGCTACGGTTATGAGGCAAATGCACTTCTCAGATGGATTATCCGTGATTTCGGTGTGACCGGCTTCATCGCTGCGAAAATGTGTGTGACCGTGATTGCTCTGGCGGTTGTTTACTATATCATAGCAAATAACATTTGTTTTGGGGGTAATAGCCCAAAAGGGTTTTATGGCATCTATTTTGGCGTGATATTCAGCAATATCTATGCAGGCACTTCAAATACCGCCGTAATAACCGGAAACGCATCTTTTTATTTCTTAAATCTGGATTGCATGCAGATGGTAGTGGTGTTAGCGTGTGTGCCGCTGATCGCAGTTTTACTGCTTGAAATCTACCGTAGATGCTAATTTTTTGGAAGTCCTGGCGTCTTGCTGGTATCAGGAGCTGTAGATCTGGTATGCACCCGTTTTTCATCCGTCAATTCATGGAATCCCACATTGGTGCTCAATCGGAGTCGATTTGCTGTTGAGATGGCAGTATGCAAGAGTTTTGAAATGATCTACGGTGGATGGTTGGTGGAGCGTCCTGCCATATATGTTACTTTGATATATTATTTCCAGTAATGATCGTAAATTGTTAGTGTGTTGGGTGCAATAACGTTTTTATAGTAGGATGTACTGGTTAGTATGTGCAGATATTGCAATTGATATCGGAGATGATACACATGAAAAGAACAATAGGAATCATAATGGTACTGCTGATGCTGATGTCGGTGACATGTGCATGGGCAGGTAACGCAAAAGATGCGCAGACCGGCGGCGAAAACAAGGTGAACGTGATCATCGGTTATGTGGACAAGCCCAATCAGGCTGACGAAGACATGATTCGTGGACACGGTGGAAAAACCAGGCACACATATCATATAATCAATGCGAAAGCGGTGGAAATACCGGAGCAGGCTATCGATCGTATTAAGAATAATCCGAGAGTGGCGTATGTCGAAGAGGATGCCAAAGTGTATGCGCTTGGAGAAACGCTTCCTTGGGGTGTTGATCGCATAGATGCAGAAATCGTCCATGCAGATAATAATAAAGGGACGGGAGTTAAAGTCGCGATAATCGACTCTGGGATCGATAAAGATCACCCAGACATAGAAGCAAATATCAAAGGTGGGGTTAATTTTGTTTCCACACCACCTTGGAGACCGGCAGATCCGGACAAATGGGATGATGACAATGGACATGGTACGCATTGTGCCGGTATCGTGGCTGCAGTAGATAATGAAGAAGGGGTAATAGGAGTTGCTCCAGAAGCGGATCTTTACGGTGTTAAAGTTTTGGATAGGACTGGAAGCGGATATGTGAGTGATGTTATAGCAGGAATAGAATGGTCAATCGCTAAAGGGATGCAAGTAATTTCAATGAGCTTAGGAGGCGGTTATTCAGAAGGTATGGAAACTGCGTGCTATAATGCTTATGAGGCAGGAATCGTTGTAGTTGCTTCAGCAGGTAACTCAGGACCCGATGACGATACCGTTGGCTATCCGGCAAAATATGATTCTGTTATTGCAGTGTCAGCAACCGACGATACAAACACTATCGCGTCATTCTCAAGCAGAGGACTTGAAGTTGAACTGGCAGCTCCTGGAGTTGACATCCTATCCACATATCCAGGAGGATACGCAATAGGGAGCGGCACTTCAATGGCATGTCCGCATGTTGTAGGGACCGCAGCTCTGGTGATAGCTTCTGGCATTACAGATAATGGGGCGGTACGCGTGCGCCTACAAGAAACTGCTGATGATCTGGGTGCAACAGGATTTGATACGAAGTATGGATACGGTCTGGTTGATGCAGATGAAGCCGTTCTGCCAGCTGTGTCTAACACCCCACCGATAGCGGATGCAGGTGGCTCATACTCCGGGACGGAAGATGTCGCCATCACCTTTGATGGATCAGGTTCCTACGACTCGGATGGTGATCTGCTGACATATGCCTGGTACTTCGGTGATGGCTCAACTGGAACCGGTGTAAATCCGACCCATGCATATACCGCTGGTGGAAATTACACCGTCACTTTGGTTGTAAACGATGGCAAAGTGGACTCTGAAGCGTCCGCTACAACTGCTGATATAACGGAAGTCAATGATCCACCGGTAGCGGACGCAGGCTCAGGCCAAACTGCTTTGGTGAACGAGAATGTGACCTTCAATGGTTCAGGATCCTATGACCTCGACGGCATCATAACTGATTATGAGTGGGAATTTGGTGACGGGAACACCGAAACTGGTATGACAACGACCCACGCTTACGGAGTGGCAGGGACGTACACGGTTAACCTCACAGTCACTGATACTGGCGGGTTAACCGACACAGACACAACGATGGTGACCATCACGGAAATACCTGCTGACACCATGCATATCGATAGTATTGAGATGTCAAAAACAACGATACGATCGAGAGGCTGGTATACCTATGCTACAACAACGGTAACGATTGTTGATGGTGCTGGCGATCCAGTTGATGGTGCAACAGTGTCTGGTTCCTGGAGCGGACTGACAACTGATACCGATTCCGAAACTACTGGTGCAGAGGGACATGCAACATTGAATTCCGATCAGGTGAAGAATGCCGCAGGGACGTTCACTTTCACGGTAGACGCTGTTTCGCTTACCGGATGGACATACGACCAAGCAGCAAACGCGGAGACGAGCGATAGCATAACCGTACCCTAAGGAGGAAACTTCTCCTCCTCTCTTTTATCCGTATTCCGCCATCCTGCAGATATCCTCCTACAGCCGCCGCCCTGCACCCTCTTCATACATATCCTCGATCCTGCCGCGCATCCCGGTTTCCTACAATCACCGATGCAATAAACCCGGATTAAACATCCTTTCGGACTTGCAATAGATATTAGCGATGAAAAGGATGCTGCCGATGGAATCGTACACCGGTATCAGAGTTCTGCGGTACCAGACCCCTTCGAACCCGTCGATTCGCTCCAACGATCCGGACAATTCGGAAGAACTCAATACATCAACCGGGACCCGGTCCCCCTCATTATCCAAGACAAAGAACGGAAATCCATAATGCTCTTCGATGCGCCCGCGCACGAACCCGTCAATCCATTCTCCCGCGATATGCTCGATGATTCTGTGATTAGGCTCGCCTCGTCTTAGTGTACCGTAAATTGCCAGCCGGTTTACAGGATAATTAAATAACCCGTCTACCACGTCCCACAAAGACGGCAAACCAACTCCCTGAATTGCCCGATCATCATTCACCACCAGTTTGTCGAGCAGTGCGGACTGCTGCCGATCCGCCCCGCCGCCGGGATCCTGACACGCGCCCAGTCCTGCCTGCAGCACGTCCAAGCCATCCCGGATCATCCCGCAAGCCTTGATTTCGGCGCCATCCGCGCTACAAACCCGTGCATCGTTGAATCGGACGATGGATTTAACCAGATACGGTTGCATTTCTCTGGATTGCCACCAGTTCGCATCAGCACTCGTCCGTTTCATCATTCCAGACGATACGATCCCAGCACCTTAAGCATCGCAACAATCCTCTTGATTGATTTCATGGCATTAGATACCAGTTCGTCGCGGACATGTCCCTGAAAATCAATATAAAAGAGATAATCCCCGAGAGCCTTCTTGGTCGGGCACGATTCGATCTTTGTGAGGTTGATATCCCGTGATGCGAACTCACCGAGCAGTTCATAAAGTGCGCCGGGGCGGTCTTTGTGCAGATCCACGATGATCGAGGTCTTGTCATGCCCGGTCGGCGCAGGCATGTCCGCATCGGTCCCGAGCACGATAAATCTCGTATAATTCTCATCGGCGTTCTGTATGTTCGCAGAGATGATCTCAAGCCCGTATTTCGCGGCAGTTTCTGCCGGAGCGATCGCTGCAACCCCATCTTGAGCGGATGCGAGTTTTGCGGCGTGTGCGGTGCTCGCAGCCATCTGAATGTCCACATTTCTGTAATTTTCCTCAAGAAATCTCCTGCATTGTGCAATAGCCTGCGGGTGCGACACGATCGTGTGAATGGTGCGGTTCTTTGCGAGCAGACTGTGTTGTATGGGTAGAATGATCTCTCCGATGATGGTTGCCGGATATCTTAGCAGCGCATCAAGCGTCAGTCCGATCGAGCCTTCAAGCGAGTTTTCAATCGGAACAACGCCGAGATCGGTGGCGGTTCCAACAGAAGATACGACCTCATCGATATCATCGAAGTATCTAAGCTCTGATGGGGAATATCCAATCCATCTCTTTGCTGCCTGCTCACTGAACGTCCCTTCCGGTCCGAGAACCCCTATCGCTGTTTTGAGATCGTCACGGACGAGTGCGCCACCAATCATGACCGAGAAGAGATTTGATTTAGCGTCAGGTGGATTTCTGGTCGTGCCAACCACGATGCGCTCATCCGGGTATGCCAGTTGTTCGCATACCGCAATAGGAATCGAAAATCCATGATCCAGTAAGAATTCGGAGATTTTATGCAGATCGAACCGTGCATCAGGAAGAACGAACACGGTTTTGCCGAGTTTTAGTTCGCGAAGGATCATCTGCATGGCACGGTCGATGTCACGTGCATGTGCTGTGATCGCCGCAATCTCAGTCTGCTCGATTCCAAGCCTTGCACATGCAACCTGCAGCGAGGATATGCCCGGAATGACTACATCGCCCGGTTTTGCGAACCGTCCGAGACCCGATATCATAGGATCGCCGGTCGATAGCACCACGACATCGTCGGGCAGTTCCGATATTCCGGAGTAATCCTCGATCTCGCGGCAAACGCCCTTGATATGGTCGCTTACCAGTTCAATCGCACGTTTTGACCCGTATATTACGGATGCGCTCTCGATTGCATCGATTGCCTCTGATGTCAGCAGATTTTTGCCTGCGCCAACGCCTACGATCTTCATCGTGGAGTTTTTATGCGGCAGTGGTATTAAACGAATTGGTAAATCCATGGGGCTCGAAAACTCCCCCACATCCACCTTACAGTTATACCAATTTACTATAACTTTTGGAAATTAGATGATAATCAGATAGATTTATGTAGCATGGAGTTGTTTGTATAGCATCGGGTCATCGTGGTCGTCATGGTGGCTACGGTGCCTATCAGATGACCCGGGGTAGCATCACAGAAACAAAAACAGTGCGAGGAGAGACGATGAAAAGACCGGATAACCTACATCGTAACACGCGTCCCCTGATGTTTGCAGGGATGAATGCCATAAGAATCGAGGGATCAAGAATCAAAGCCCTCCTGATTACAGCAGATTATTGGGGGCATCTATGACCGATAAACGATCGATCTGGGATTATGAGGACATCACTGGAAGACAGCCTCTTGAGTATCTGGAACTGCTCTCAGAGAATATCACGGGCAAGGTCCAGCACATCAACGCCACCTACTCTGGCGGGGGTGTTGCGGAGATTTTATCGAGTTTGGTCCCATTATTTAATGGACTTGGGGTTGAAACTGCGTGGGATGTAATACGAGGTGACGATAAGTTCTTTTCAGTCACGAAAAACTTTCACAACGCACTTCATGGCAGCATCGGCGATGCCACTGATGCCGGCAGCTACAAGCAGCCAGATGCGTCGGATCGAATCGATTGCCAGATCAATGAACTGAACCTGAAGAAGGAGATGTTTGAGACGTATCTGCACTGGAACGAGCTCAATGCAGATGAGATGGATGTCGATGGCGATTTCGTCTTTATGCACGATCCCCAGCCAGCCGCCATGATTCGCACAAGGGGAAAGGAAAATGGATATGGCGATGCCACATCGATGTCTCCAATCCTGATACATATATCTGGAACTTCCTTCGGGACTTCATCTCAGAATACGATGCATCGGTATTCTCGACTCCGTTATTTGCGAGACCTGATCTGGGACACAAACGGTTTCTTGTACCGCCATCGATCGATCCGTTGAGTGATAAGAACGTTGAGCTTTTACCGAGCGAGATCGATGCGGTGCTTGATAGATACGGAATTACCCGGGACAAACCGACCATAACCCAGATATCACGGTTCGATCGATTAAAAGACCTCCCCGGAACTATAGATGCGTACAAACTGGCGAAAAAGCAGATTGACTGCCAGCTAATACTCGCTGGCGGGGTTGCATCCGACGATCCTGAAGGAATGGGGGTCTATCAGGAAATCCTGAAGAAAGTAGAGGGTGATGAGGACATCCACGTACTGATCGGGTCTCCGCCGTTCTCAGAGATCGAAATCAACGCATTCCAGCGAGCATCTGACATAATCATGCAGAAATCACTGAAAGAAGGATTCGGACTGGTGGTCTCAGAAGGGCTCTGGAAGGGAAAGCCCGTAATCGGCGGCGCAACCGGTGGAATCCCGATGCAGGTCCTTGACGGCGCCACAGGATATCTCGTGAATTCGGCTGAGGGCGCTGCGCACAGGATCATTAGCCTCCTGAAGAACCCGGAGCTTGCTAAGAAACTTGGCGAGACCGGAAAAGAGCATGTCAGGAATAATTTCCTGATAACGAGGCAGATCAAGGACTATCTCCTTCTCATGCTCAGTCTCGAAGGTCCGTCAGGGGTTGTCAGATCGTAGAAGATCTTAGCACCCCTTTCGTTTTTTTTCATGGTATATATTCCATAACGTCCAGCCACCCTACATCTCATTTCCATTTACGAAAAAGTATGTCGCCAGCCCCACCCGAAGGGCAGTTTTTACTCGATTTTTGTAATAGTCACTTCGACAAAACACATATAGTACCAGCCGTCTATATTCCCATGAGGGAATCGAGATGGCTGTATATTACCGAGAAACTACCTTCCAGCAGAGAAAACATCTCTTCGACCTGGTTGAGGAAACAAATA
>DAOWIV010000149.1 GCA_030640725.1 Methanosarcinales archaeon
ACAAAGCGCAAGTGCAATCTTTACAGCAAGTTCGATTGATTCAGGTTCCCTTATGTAAAATCCGAATCCCAAATCGAGGAGTGTTTCGAGGACTGTCAGTGCCCAGAGAATGCAGGCGACCGCAATACCCGCTTTCCAGTTTCGGGACATGTAACCAAGGAGTATTACGAGGGGCATGGATACCAGAACCAATTTCCAGCAGCCGTCTATGCTCCACGGGATAAGCCATGATAGCGGGTCTATATGCAGGTTAAACATTCCGTCTATAAACCATAGCACATAAAAAGCCCCTATGATTGCGAATAGGGTACCAAAGACCCATCTTTTCCTCATTTTCGTTTTCGCCTCCATTTTATTCTACATTTTTACCATCTTCTCGCTTTGTCGACTCACGCGTCACAACAGCATAGATCACAGTCCCGATGGCGGACAGGATAAACAGCATGAAGAAAACAGCCGCAAGACCAGCACAACTGGATGTTGATGGCTTCCAGTACGTAAAAGACATATCAGGATACGACTTTTCCGTCCTCTCGTTCCCGGTATGTGGCTGAAGAAGTGCGCTTTTATTCATTTCCACCATAAATGCAATTCTTCCAGCACCATAAGAATCCATAACGGCATCGGTTGCATCGAAAAGATAGCACCACCCGGTGCTCCTCTCTTCCGGATCGCTCAGATTTCCAGATACAATAACCGTCTCAAAAGGTTCGCCAGAAGATAAACGTTCTCGCTCTCCATCGTGCAGGTAATGAGCCGTAACCGTTTTGTTTCTGGAATGCACAAACAGACTGGCGCCCGCGAGCTCGTGTGGACTATCTGGCAGATCGTATTCCAAGTGGAAGCCTCCTTCCAGCTCAGTGACGTTGCCTGCATCCACATCCATATACTGACTTTCGAAAGGATCCTGCATCAGCGGATACATGAATGCGCCCACAGAGATGAGGAGTAATGAAACCGTCACCAAAACGGCATGCTTAAGTGTGGTTCTCATTTTTCACATCCTCGGTTGCAGGCATATCTATCATGTATATGTCGCGGTCAATCCCATCTTCACCTGATTCCCATGTCACAACGGCTATCTTTGACCCATCAGGGCTCCATACCATGCGCACTATGAACCCGGTGGTAATGGTTGTGAGCAGCCTCTCATCACCCCCATCCCCGTTCATCATCAGGACATTAATCTCCCGAGTTTCGTCCACGCCCATAAAACCCGGTTTCCATGACGCATAGACGATTCTTTTTCCATCAGGACGCAAGAATCCTTCTTCCCGGTTCAGAGGGATGTCTGTCAGTTGTTTTTCGTTGCTTCCATCGATATCCACAACCCAGATATCCGAACCCTCATCACTGTTGTCGATGTAAGGTGACCACCAGTATTTCGGTGGCATCCGCACATACATTATCATCTTACCATCAGGACTCCATCTGGGCCATGTACTGGACCCAACAAAGGACGTTAATCTCCTGCTCTCCCCGGTCTCCATGTTTATCACAAAGATTTGCCCGGTAGACCCTGCTTCTGAAAGATCGTTGCAGGGCAGAGCCACATACTTACTATCAGGACTCCAGACGACCGGTCCCCCGAGGGTGCCATGCACGATTCCGTAGCTCAAGTTGCCGATGAATCTCAACTCATTCTCTTCCAGATCCCATACCCATGCGGTTTTCAGATGTTCTTTGGCAATCAACTTCTGCCCTTCCCAGCCCCTTTCATCCAGAACAGATATGGAAGGCTCGGTTCCGGCTCTGTATCGCACCCATTCTCCTTCCTCTTCTCTCCAGACCCACGTATAGTCCGTCTCTTCCAGTCTTGTGAAGAAGATCTCCGTCCTGTCAGGACTCCATGAATGCATCTCGTAAGCTGACATTCTGGTACACCCGATATAACCACCATCGTCAACGTACTCATCCTCAAGTGTGAGTGAAGCAATCTTCGTCAGGTTTTTGCCATCGATATTCATCGCATACGCCTGATAGGTCACTCTGCCCTCATTCGATGTGATATTACTGTAAAAAGCCCGCTTCATATCAGAGTCCATGACCAGCGAGTTCCACTCGATCTCTGCCACTTTTTCTATGTGGCTTCCATCAGGATCGCAGACACATATCCAGTCACCCGATTTGAAGAATATCTTGCCCCCATCAGGGCTCCATACCGGACTCCTTTCATCGGCAGAAGTGTCTGCCACCGGCGTCGCTTCCACCTGGTTGTTGGCATCTGTGGGTTCATTGGCAGAAGTGACAGCGACCGGCGCCTTCACCTCGTGATTCGTCTCTATGCAAGCTGATATTCCCAGTACTGCTACCAGGATGATTCCGATTGTAAATGTTTTTCTTGACAGCATATTATTCCTCCATTATGCTCTTTTAGTCATAGCAATACCTGTATCGTTTCAGTTCAACCGTCTGTCACCCAACGCTCAAGGGTGCATCGTCGCAACCCACTCAGCGGAACTGGAGATGTCGCAACTGATCGTCTGCCACCCAACGCTCAAGGGTACATCGTCGCAACTGTAGCTCAACACGACGCCCAGACCAGTGTCCATTGATAGTTCCATGTATAGGGTTGTATTGGCATTCGAGGAGAAGATCCATGCTTCGTAGGCTGTCATGTCAGCCCCGGACAGCGTGCTTATATTGTGGCGGTATACCCATTCGCGCCCCTCATCCCGGCCCTTTTTCCCGCATTCCTGCTGGGCAGAGAGTACGCACCCCGTGCTGGTGCGAACCTCCAGCGCTTTTCCGTGATCGGTATCCACGATATCCCACACGGCGTCGCCCTCGACCAATTCCAGCCCATCTATGAGCCCCACAGTCACGTTACCTGACTCATCAACAGGCAGTGGCACGAAAAGCATGGTCTCTTCCGACGTATCGATTGTGAGTTCATACTGCATCATGGTATCTCCAATACTGCCTGCTGATAGGGATATGCCGGAAACAACGATTCCTGTCGCGAGGATCACCGTGCTCAGTTGCAGCCCCCGGACATTCCACTGCACAAGACCCTCCGGAGATCTTCTGCTGCCGCTTAACACCGCATACGCGGAGAGGATGCCAAGAATCAGGCTGATATACCCCGGTGTGAAGAAGATGGTCATGCGAACTGCAGACTCGAAATCTCCATGAAATACGTATAACATCGGGGGGGTGATGAGAACCACGCCGGATGCGAGGCAGATCGCAGTTATGACGATTCCATGCAGGATCGGGCATGAGAATTCTTCCGGGTTCTCTCTCGCGTAATTGAGGTGCATATAGGAGAAGACGGTGACTGAGACGATCCCTGTCAGCAGCAGAATGATTTGAATTGACATGTATCTCACGGTGCCGGGAAATGCGACCACAAAGAAGACGTACAGACCAACAAGAATCAGGCTGAGCACGCCGCCGTATATGCAGGATAGTTTCAGTATCTTCAGTCTCGTTTCGTTTTTCATCCACCCACCCCCCATGTCTCAACCACGCTCCGGCTGTCCATATCGACGAGCGCGGAGACCGATGCATCAGCCCATGTCACGCTCAAGCATGTCTTCGATGCATAGAACTTCGCTGATGTTTCAGGAAGGATCCGCTTCACCGTCGGAACGCCTGCACCAGATAAAGCACCAGCGATCTCCTGGTTCTGCATCGCAATTCCAATGGCATCCCGTCTCGTCGTCTCAGGAATTGCTTCGAGAAGATAGCCTGTCCGGACAAGTTCACGATTCCGGTATGCAAAATCATACAGGTCGGAATATCTGCATGCAGATGATGTAGCAGATACACGGAAGTGCATCGTACCGTCTTTTTCCGAGACCGAGACGGTCACGTTGTCATACGCCGCGCATTGATACGGGGCGATCTGGTGCGAGAGTTCAGTCTCGATCATCTTATGATCGGTAGGCGGCGTGCCAGCCCATACAACCTCATACGAGCGGGTTTTCTGTCCGGTATCTGTGACGCAGCCTGAGCCGATGATCAGTGCAGCTGAGATTGCGATTATGATCAGTGTTGATATCTTCTTCATATTATCACCAAGAAAAAAAAATAAGGCGCATGTCAGCGCCTTACTCTGTATCTCCGATCGCTATTATGTAGTTGAACTCTTCGGCATAGTGTGGGAGTATACCAAGTTTCCAGTCTCCAGCTGCGCCATCCACAGTGTATCGTTCGATGTAACTGGTATGACCTTCATTGTACATTCCGCTGTCGCCCACCGCCCCTGGTGGTATGTATGGCGAGACGGTGTTGCCACCGAGATCAACTGAACCATGATAGGTGACCGTGGTAAGATTCAATGTTGCATCTCTGTCTGGTCCTCTGATGGTTACATCAAAGGATGGCTGTTCATCGTTGCTGCTTCCGCCGGCAGACATGCCATACCTGTACTGGGTTGACACAATATCGATGGTTATGGGCACGGTGGTTTCTGCTGTAAACGTCTTGACGAAAGGCTCTGTCGGCTGTGTCCACACCTCAAAACTTAGATGAACCATTCCATTCCACTCGTCAATGGATGGATCGTCGATGTTCAGGTCAATCGCGCCCTCGTATCTTCCTTTTGCACCATCCGGCACAACAAGATGCACATTAACAGTGGCGATCCCACCTGCCGGCACAACCGGTGGCGCATCAATCGTGATCGCATCATCCTCGAATGCTGGCGCCATCATGCCGCTCCCTCCATAGTGCATTCTTTCACCTCCGATTTTCGGGTCGATCTTGATGTCTTCCTCGCCTATATTCTTCAGATTGATCTGGTAATCGTATCCCCTGCCGGATTCAACGCGATCATGCATATAAGACGGTTGTATCTGTATCACAGGCGGCTTCCACACCTCGACGCTGAAGTCGAAGGCATTGATATAGTTCGGATACGGCGTTGGGTATGGTGTTTGCATCACATCGTCGGTGAATGCAATCTGCACACCATAGTGTCCGCGATCGGCATCATCAGGGACTGTAACCGCGATTATGAACTCTTCTTCAGCATCAGGTTTGAGTTCTGCGGATGCGGGGGTTACAGTAACCCAGGTCTCATCGAATATGTATTCGCTGTAGGGTTGGGAAACGACCATGGGATCTACTGATATGGTCTTGTTGTCCTTGTTTGTCACCGTTACAGTGATCTCCTCGCTTTCGCCAAGCATCAACTCTGTGTAGGAATGTCGTGGACTGATCTGAAGTTTCGAAAAGTTCATATCTGGCAAATCTCCTGCTGACACCGGCATCGGTGTACCTACGACATCTTTTACTGCCATCGTTGCCATTGCCGGAATGCCTGCTGTGCAGATCAGCAGGAGAGCCAGCGCCATGCTTGCTGTTTTGCGTATTCTCTTCATAGTATCCTCCTTTTTGTTTATGGCATTCTGCGACCCGAGTCCGCATCTCCGATCGTTATCGTGTACCCAAACTGTTCGGCATAGTGCGGGAGTATGTTAAGTTCCCAGTCTCCAATTGCGCCATCCGCAGTGTAGCGTTCGACGTAACTGGTATGACCAACATTATACATTCCACTGCTGGCAATCTCCCATGGTGGAGCGCATTTGCTGCCGCCGAGGTTGACCGAACCATGATAGATAGCCATGGTGCGATTCAGTGTTACTTCATCTCCTGATGGTCCTTTGAGGGTCACATCAAAGGATGGCTCTTCATCATCCTCGCCACTTCCGCCTCCACACATATCGTACCGGTACTGATTCGACGTAATTCCGATTGTTATGGGTGCGGCGATTTCTGCCGTGAATGTCTTGACGAAGGGCTCTGTCGGCTGTGTCCATACTTCAAAACTCAGATGAACCATCCCATCCCATTCGTCAATGGATGGATCGTCGATGTTCAGGTCGAGCCCGCCCTCGTACCCGCCCTTCGCACCAGCAGGTACCGAAAGGTGCACATCGACAGTGGCAGTTCCGCCTGCCGGCACAACCGATGGCGCGTCTATGGTGATCGCATCATCCTCGAATGCTGGCATCATCATCTCATATCGGTGCCATCGTTCACGTTTGAGCTCCGGGTCGATCTTGATATCTTCCTCGCCGGTGTTCTTCAGATGGATCTGGTAATCGTATTCCCTGCCAGATTCGACGCGGTCATGCATATAAGACGGTTGTATCTGTATCACAGGTGGCTTCCACACGTCGACGTAAAGGGCGATCGCATTGATATAGTTCGGATACGGCATTGGATATGGTGTTTGCATCACATCGTCTGTGAATGCAATCTGCACACCATAGTGTCCGCGATCGGCATCATCCGGGATTTCTATCTCGATTGTGAACTCTTCCTCGGTATCAGGTTCGAGTTCTGCGGACACGGGCGTTATGGTGACCCATGCCTCGTCAAGGATGTAGTCGCTGTATGGCTGATCCTTGACCGTCGGGACCACCGATACAGTCTCGTTGTTCGGGTTTTTCACCGTTACGGTGATTTCGTCGCTCTCACCGGGCATCAAGTCCATGCCATAGTGCCGTGGACTGATCTGGAGCTTCGAGAAGTTCATCTCTGTTATGTCTGGTGAATCTCCAATCAATGCTGGCATCCGTGGTTCTACCGCTATCGGCACCGGTACCGCAGTTGCTGCTGGAATGCCTGCTGCGCAGATCAGCAGGAGAGCCAGCATCATGTTTACTATTTTGGTTTTCATAGTATTGTCCTCCTTTTGTTGTTCTTATTTGCCGATCTATCGACAAATACAATTCATTATGTGCGAGTCTTGCTATTTAAACCTTTCGGTAGATCGAAAGACTTTGTGATATGATGTAAGATTTCACAACAAAATCACAAACACACTCCCCTTCCCAACCTCGCTCTCAGCCCTGATGCTTCCGCCATGCCCCTCGATGATTCCCTTGCATATCGCAAGCCCAAGACCCGTGCCGCCAACCTCGCGCGTCAATCCGGAATCCACCTGATGGAACTTATCAAAGATCATGTCCAGTTCCTCTGGCGGGATTCCGATTCCTGTGTCGCTGACCCTGATCTCAGGATGCCCATCTACCATCCGCGCCCAAATTCGGATCTCGCCTTCCTTTGTGAACTTCAGGGCATTGCCGATGAGATTCACAAAGACCTGCACCAGTCGATCACGATCTCCGGTGATCCGGGGCGATTCTCCTTGCAGATCGAGGCGAATCGGAATCCTGCTCTCGTCTGCGATATTTCTCATGCTTTCAACCGATTCCCTGATGATACCGTACAGATCCACCGGCTCAAGACTTAGTTTCAGGTTCCCTGTCTCGATTCTGGAGATATCAAGGAGATCACTTACGAGTCTCTTCTGCCGCTCAATATTGCGATCGATGATCCGGAGCATCTCCTCTCTTGTGCGAACATCCTTTTCTGAACCAGAAAGTGATTTCAGCACATCCGTAGAAAGTTTTATGGATGTAAGCGGCGTCTTAAGTTCGTGTGAGACCATCGAGACGAACTCGGATTTCAGCCGGTCCAGTTCCAGCAATCTGGTGTTTGCTGACGCAAGTTCGATATTCGACCTTCTCAGGTCATCCGTCTTCCTTTCAACTTCGCATTCCAGCTCTTTGTTCCATCTGGAGAAGAGGAGAACGATGCTGCCGCTTCCGGCAAGGATGGTTGCGATAACGATTGCGATGAAGAGTATCTGCTTCCGGTAGACAGAACGTATCAGTGCCCCCACCTCACTCTCAGGAACGCTTGTGGCAACAGACCAGACACGGTCACGCCAGACGACCGGTGTGTATGCCACGATCTGCCGTTCTCCTGTGATCTCGTCGAAATAATAGCCAGTTCCCTCTTTTTCTCGCATCTGCTCCCGCAAAATATCTGCATAAGACGAATTATTGGCACAAAAACCTCCGATGTACTTTTTGCCGACCATATCCTCGTGCGCTCCATCATACAGTGATCGCCCTGAGCCTGTGATCATGTATATGTGTCCACGCCCCTTGGGAATCGTATCGGCAAATATTCGCTTGGAGAGCGCGGATATTTTGATGATCGCAAGTATCACGCCTTTAAATTCATTATCTTTACACACCGGCACCCATGCGTATGAACCGAGTCCACCTTCGAAGAGCAGTGTTGGGCCTGCGACATAAGTCTCTTTGCGATCCCTTGCAAGGTCGAATGCCTGATTTTTGTTCG
>DAOWIV010000027.1 GCA_030640725.1 Methanosarcinales archaeon
CATTGATAGAAAATGAATTTATATTGGATATATAATTAATATTGCAATATATGTAATAAACAAATTAGTGATATGAAATTTTAATCTTATATTGTAATAAGTATTAATCATTAATAAAATAAATATCCCTAATTAAAATCTATGTTATGAAATTGGTATGAGAAAAAAGTGAGAGTTACTTTCCGAACACTATCACGTTTGAAGGTTGCAAACAACATTTATGCAAGCCAAGCAACAATGTTATTTATATGATCATTGGAACACGCGGAAGCAAGCTTGCTCTTGCGCAGGCAGAGATCGTTGCCAGCCACCTGAGCAGTGCTGGCATCGAGACTGAGATTCGCACCATCAAGACTGTTGGCGATGTGGTCACCAACCATCCGCTGCACAAATTGCCGGGCATTGGCGTATTCGTGCGTGAGATTGATGAATATTCACTTGCTGGCGACATCGACATAGCGGTTCACTCGATGAAGGACCTCCCCACGGTCCGCCCGGAGAAACTGGTGACTGCGGCGATCCTTAAGCGGGACCCACCCGGTGATGTGCTGATCACGCGAGACGGCGTATGTCTTGCGGACCTGCCTGCCGGTGCAGTTATCGGCACATCCTCAATGCGCCGCATAGCCCAGATGAGGCGATTCCGGAGCGATCTTGAGATCGCTGACCTGCGTGGCAATATCAACACCCGCATGAAGAAATTGCGCGACGGCGTCTATGACGGGATTATACTGGCAGAAGCCGGGCTTGTCAGGCTGGGCTGGGACATCGGGTTTGAGCGGCTCGACCCGGACAGTTTCATTCCGTCAGCCAATCAGGGCACGATTGCGGTTGCGACACTTCGGGATTCGGGGGCGGAAGATGCGGTTCGCATGCTCGACCACTACCAGACAAGGATCGAGACTGAGATCGAACGGATCGTTATCGGGGTTCTTGGCGGCGGGTGCAGCATACCGATCGGGGCGTTTGCAGAGATGGTTGGCGATGTCAGTAATGTCGATGCTGATGTTGCTGGCGATGATACTGGTGCTGCAGGTGGTGGGGTTGTGGGTGGTAATGTCCGGGTGCGGGCTGAGGTACTGTCGATGGATGGCAGACGGTACGTGCGGGTGGACGAGACAATCCCTGTGGATGGATACGCCGTTTATGCACGGCGAGTTGGAGATGCGCTCGAAGCAGCAGGGGGAGATGCTCTGGTAAAAGAGGCTGTGACTTCAATATAATCCTAATCCGACAAATAGAAAGAGGCTCATCCCACACCCCCATAACTCACGCCTCCGGAGGGGTGATAACACGTCAGGAAAACATGAAACCGGAAATACCAACCCACCTACTCGTCGCACTCATCCTCATCCTCCTGCCAGCATCCGCCACCACTGAGATCACGGTGCACAACCCGGATTACAACGGCTGCGTGCTCCTGATCATTGACGGGCTTGGCTCATCGTACTGCTATCCCGAATTCACACCGTACGCACTCGACAATTCGACGCCCGGTAGAGCAAACTGCACAACGCTCCTCGCGGTTGCAGAAAGTGGCATGCGCATAATCGATGTGCGTGCTCCGGTGACGAGCACAGCTCCCGGGCATTCGGTCATCGTGACTGGCTTTTCGGACGCAACTCCAGGCACGGTTGCCAGTGGCACGACGATCTTTGATATCGCGCATGATAATGGGTATTTCTGTGCGGGCGTCATGGAGAACGGGGATTTTTCTGAGATGTGCGATGAACTCGACGTAATACTGCATATCAAGAAGAACTCGATCAACAATCCGGGAGTTGTTGTTGATCGCCATCCACACAACCATATCTATGAAAATGTTTCGATTGACATCGCCGGGCTGATGGAGAACTGGAACGATACGACAGAGTATCTCGGCGATAAAAAAGGCGTTTTGCGGTATATCGCATATAACAGGTGGGCAATCGACGCATCTGACGCGGTCATACAAGGTCTCGCTCTAAACGATGTCCCGTTCCTCCTGATCATCAATCTCGGCGCTGTCGATTCTGCCGGACACCATCTCGGAGCATCCGGATATCTCGATGTAATCGATGGCACGGATGAGGCAGTTATGAATCTGTACCAGATCTGCGCCGATCACGATCTACTGTTCATACTGACCGCGGACCATGGTATGGGCTTTGCGACGTTTGATGCGGTGCGTGGCGGGCATGTGTCAGACAAATACGCAGAGCGTCTGGAAAGCCAGCGGATACCGCTTCTCTTCTCTGGAAATAGGATTGCCAGAGGCACGATCCCATCAGGCGGGCAGGAGGATATCGCACCGACGCTGCTATACCAGATGGGGCTTCCCGCGGTCTCGTGCGATGGAAATCCGCTGCCTGTTGGGGGATACGCGGATCTGCGGGTGATGACAAGATCGGTTGCGGATGTGGAGGTGCGCCGGAGTGAGGGGGCTGGTGGTGAGCGCGGGGACACCGTCGTGGTCAGGGGGACTTCGGACTCCGAATTCTTGTTTAGGGGTCTGGATGCGGGGCATAACTACACGATCCAGGTAACAGGTGGCGGGAGGACTGATAAGTACGAAATATTCCTTGATTCCGACTGTGCCGTCGATTGTTCTGCGCCCGGGACTATGGTGGTGTCGGTGTCGGTGCCGGATGTTTTGGGGCGGGAGCGGGTTTGGGAGATGCGGGGGGTGGAGGGGTCGCAGGATGCCGGAACCGACGAGCGCACGAGCGTATTGCATATCGTGGTTCCGATCGCCGTGATAAACCTTGTCGGGATATTTCTGATCGTGAGGATCATGCGAACCGGTTGAACTGCTCGGTTTTAGCGGCTCAGGCGTCGTAACGAAGTAACCCGTGTCACCAGATCGAAAAATAAGTGGATGTGCCGACGGATCGGCGACACCCAATCGAACTGCGTCACCACCTCTGGATGTAGTTGACAAATTCCCGCTTTGCCGGAAAGTTGTCTTCCAGCCGATCAACCATCCTATGATACAGTGCTGTTAGCGATGGGAAGCCCCACTGATCGTCAAGATGGTGGATAGCCCATGACGATGCCTGTCTCACATCCATCTGGCCATTGTTGATGAACTCCACCGCGTCTTCCGCTATCTTGTCGATACCGGCGAGGTCGAGTTTGCTCAGTTCCGTTTGTACATGGACTGGTTCAATATGCTCCATTGTGTTACACACCTCCTGTAGGATTGGTAATACTTCACATGGTATTGCTAATATGAAGTGTTACTAATAGTAGTAAACATGCTAATGATATATAAAGATTTCCTACGGGTATGTGTTTAGCTGAGGTGAAAAAAACCTGATTCTGATGGATTCTGTGGTTTTCAAAAGATGCCGAAAGGGGGTGGTTTATTCAATCTTTGCGATTTTACGTTCCTCCGATTAACGAGAAAGGCGCAAGAGTGCCGAGCTAAATTCATACTCGCCAGTTGGTGCAAATCCAAGCCTCGAGGAAAGGCTAGCCACCACCTCAGAACTGAACCCTGCACCCAAGTACTGGTAACAGACTGATGTGAAGCTGGGGGGATGGGATACCAGGCCACAACGAAGGGTGTTGGTTATAAGCCCC
>DAOWIV010000220.1 GCA_030640725.1 Methanosarcinales archaeon
CTTGGCGAGAAGTATGAGGAGGTCGAGACTGAGAAGGTGGGGCTTCAGACCGATCTTGCTCAGGCGAATAAAGCGATTGAAGTGCTGGAAAAGACAAAGAAAAGTCTGGAAAGGGAGAACAAAAATCTGAAATCGGAATTAGATAGTAAGAGGTTCGAGATTATCGATCTGGAAAGCGATATAGAGAGTCTGGAAGATGATATCGACGATCTCAGAGACCAGATCACAGGTCTAAACGAAACTCCGGTTGCATAAAATCATGACTGCAATCATCTACCACCCCGACTACCTGTTGCACGAGACAGGAAACCATCCCGAACGCAAGGAACGGTTGCTTGCGATCATGCAGCTGATCGAAGAGTCTGGAATCGATGTCCGGAAGATTAAACCTGAACCTGCATCTATTGAGCAGATACGGTACGTCCACGATCCCGAGTACATTGAAAAGGTGAAATATCACTCAGAACATGAAATACCTCTCGATCCTGACACTGTTGTGTGCAAGGACTCGTATCATGCCGCGCTGCTTGCTGCGGGCGGTGCGATCTGCGCCGCAGGTCTTGCAATGAGTGGGGATAATGCGTTCGCGCTTCTCCGCCCGCCTGGGCATCATGCGCTCCCGGATCGGGGGATGGGTTTCTGCATCTTCAACAACATCGCAATCGGGACACGACATGCACAGCAGAGCGGGCTTGCGCGGGTGCTCATCGTGGACTGGGACGTGCATCATGGGAACGGGACGCAACATATATTCTACGATGACCCCTCGGTCTTCTATTTCTCGGTTCACCAGTATCCGCACTATCCTGGAACCGGATCATCAGGTGAGACTGGCGAGGGCGACGGAAGAGGTTACACGCTCAATGTGCCGCTTCCGGCAGGATCCGGTGACGCTGCGTATATCGATGCGTTCGAAAAGATCCTGACGCCCGCTGCGCTCGACTTCGATCCCGACATCATTCTTGTATCTGCTGGCTTTGATGCGCACATCGACGATCCGTTAGCCGGAATGGCTGTCACGACCGCGGGATTTGGGAGGATGGCGTCGATCGTCTCTTCGATTGCCGGGAAGTGCTGCGAGGGCAGACTCGCGATCATGCTTGAGGGGGGTTATGATCTACCTGCACTCTCGCATTCGGTGCTTGCTGTGCTTGAGGTACTTTAGGTCACCACGAGAATAATCATGGTCGATTTTGCACAATTCGTAAAGATGCCCGCCCCCGAAATACCCGGACGTTGAAATGATGCTGTCCTGACCTGAATTAGTTAATTGGAGTTACACGCTCACCTAACCCCAACCTCTATCCTCCGATTTCCCCGCCCGGCTCGTTTTATGCGCGGAGATGTTCGTTGCATGTTTTCCGGATGTAGCCGAATCTGGCGCAGATTAGAGCGCCTGGGCTACTGATCCTACGAAATGGTTAAATCACGAAACCGGGGCAGTCATATCGTAACAACCATCCCTGCAGTGTCTTTCCACGCCCTCACGAATTCTGCGGTTGGCACGCCGATGAACGCGTCAATCAGGCAGAGATCGCAGCGATCGATCACCGCAGCAAGACTCGCGAGGTCGCCATGGTACACCGAAACATCGCAGGATCCATGCGCTGTTGCAACCAGCACCGGCGTACCGGCAACGATAGGAAGTTCTGACGGGTCGGCATGCATCTCCAGTTCGAGTCCGAGAACCGATGCATTTGCCCTGATGTTCAGAATCGTGTTTTTGACCGCCGGCAGGAATGCATCGTTCAATATCACCTCGCGTGCGCCGGCAAGCACCGAAACCAGCCCGAGCGTGCCAGCACCGCAACACCCGTCCACAACGCTGCCACCCAGCTTCCGCTGGTAATAGAGCGATTCGAGCACCTGCATTTTGTCGGATTTGCCGCGGGAAAACTCGATGTGTGTGTCAGACTGGGTCTTGTAGATGCAGAGCTCTCCAAACGCCGATGACACGATATCACCGCGGAGATCGCAGCCAGCAAGCAGATCATAAGTGTGGGGGCTGCTGCCGGTGTCAGGAATTCCGATTGGACGCTCCAGGCTTCCTTTTCGCTGAATTACGCCCTTTACTTCCGGAACTTCGCTTATGATCATCTCTGCCGTCTTTTTGTCGATGGTGTTCATGATCAGGATCAGCGTATCCCTGCCAAGCCTCGGCGGAAACGGTATCTGGTAGCCGATGGTGATCATCGGGGTGCCGACATCAAAGAGGGTTGCCTGCATGTCACGTAGCCCCTCTCGTAGGAGTATGCCAAGCACATGCGCAACAACGACATCGAGATGCCGCTTCCCGCAACGCTGGCACCGCATGGTTGCGTCATCGATGCTACGGGTGTTCTCATTGATATCACCATCGGCGGTACCAAAGAGCCGGTTAAACGGCGTCTGCTTCCCGAAAGTGGGGTCTGCCATACACGACGGACATGCGACATACATCTGATACACCGAGTCGAGTACCATATCAGCCGGGATGATGCAATCCCTGCCGCCGCATCTCGGGCAGACGATTGTCACGCCCGCCTCCCGAGGACCGCCCTGCACGGCGCACCATCCGCCTGATGGGTTTTGATCGGGAGACATACAAGCCTGTACCGTCCCGGCGCAACAGCACGCAGATCAATATCCTCAAGGATCAGCACCCCTGCGCCAAGCAGCGTCAGGTGAACCGGAAAATCCATATCACCGTAGCGATCAGGCGATAAATAATCGATACCGACCAGAGACACGCCCCTATCCACCAACCACTCTGCTGCATCGGGCTTAATGTAAACAAAGTCCTCGCAGAATCGGTCGCGCGGCAGATCGCTGTTTCTCGTCTTGAAGAGGATCGCCTGCCCCGGATCGATCGTGTGCCCTTTTAGCTCTGCCACGGTCACGGCCACCTGCGACTTGATGGCGACCACGTCCGCATCAAGAAAGAAACGCTCGACAGGGATCGTGTCAAGCGACTTGCGTCCGTCAAAGAAGTGCAGCGGCGCATCGATGTGCGTGCCCGAATGGCTGCTCAATGTCAGTTCTGAGAGTGTGTAACCGTCGCAGCGTGCCCGTGAGACACAAGGCACAGCATCGCCGGGAAAAACGACCGTATCCTGCCCGATAGTGCGAGTTATGTCAATTATATCTGCCGTGCCAATCATCATCTCATCCGTCCGGTTTTATCTTTTCAATCATTAACCAGTGCAGCGGCATTATGAATGAATCGGTGCCTGTGGCAGGGTCAACGCGGAGGTTTGTGTGGGCGCAGTGCGGGCAGGGGACCAGAGTGCCGGGATGGGGGATCTTGAGATTTAACGCACTACCCGCGATTATGCAACCATTGAGCCACAAAGTTTATATATTATCATGTTCAATTGGTATATATGCGAGCGGGAAACTAATTTTTTACCACATTCCCTCATTCCCCACTTCCCCCCCCCTCCATGTTCTCGCTCGCACATCTCCCTTTCTATTCTGCTGAACTGCTTGGTTCAAGCCCGCATCTTCATACCCATCAGGTGACCTGAGCGATACAGGGGGTTTAGCATCACCATCGCGGTTTTCGGGGCGTATCACTCCGAAAAATAAGAGTTCACGTTCCGATAATCAAATTCTTCCTCTGAAAGAATGTTTCTGATGAAATTAAACAGCTTTACCCGGATTTCGCGATCAAGATTCGGATACCATACCGGACTTGCCACTACCAGCCCACGAAACGCATAGAACAATGGGATGACCTTCAAGATATCCCAATCCTCGGTTTCCGCAAGATAATGGTCCATAAACCGGTCATAGACCTTTTTGAACCCGCCATCCAGCCGTCCATCTTTCCTGAGCGAATAAAAGAGATAATTGATGGTCATACATGAAACGTCGTCTGCTGCTTCGCCCCATTCTCCACGACTCCGGTCAAGCACCGTAAAGTCGGTTCCATCCCTGAACATGACGTTCCACGGGTGGAAATCCCCGTGAACCATGCACAACCGATCCGTACCGGATTTAAGCTTCCATCTCCAGTCAGCACACGTTTTTTCGATCTCGTTAAGCTCTTTATCCGTGATAAAATCGAGATTACCCGGGTAGCTATCCATCAAGCCCATAATGCACTCGCCATGCCCGACCGTATCCCTGATCCTTCGCACGTACAACTCCTGATCATCGGACCGATTGGCATGAATAACTGCCAGATAATCGGCTAATGCCTGCGCCCGCCCCACATCTTGCCCGGTTGCGTCACTTTCACTGATCTGCTCGAGATCATAGAAATATTCGGTGCCATCGACCTCTTCCATCAGCACAAAATATTCCTCTGCGTCGCCTGCTGATTTGAGCTTGCCATCACTGGTGAAATAACCAACGTCGATAGATTTCACATGTTTCGGCAGTTTATTGAACGTTGAATGCTGCCAGATCAGAATCTGCGCCCGATCAGAGAAATGGTCGTGACCGAAACCCCCTTCTGTGCGCATGGATGAAAGAACTGCGGTTTTATCCTCACCGTCTGCCGAAAACCGGATCAGAAGCGGTTTTCCATATCCGAACTCCTTCAAGCCCACGTCGGTCTCGCCGAGCTTTCCGGTGCCTGTAACAGTGATCGGTCTCTGGTACACCTGACTCAGATAATCTGCGATGTCGTCGGATTTCATGGTATTATCTCCTTTTATAATCGTAATATAGCATCTTGCAGATAAATACATATCGTGCTGGCGGGCACAATCTAAATATGGTCTTGTGTCGCAGTTGTCAGCATGATCGACAGAAACGAGATCACATCCATACTAAGCGACTACGACGCAGACAACATGAAGATCGGGCTTGTTGCATCGCATTCCGCACTCGATA
>DAOWIV010000276.1 GCA_030640725.1 Methanosarcinales archaeon
AAGCGACAGACGTGTTAATGCGGATAGGTACTCGACTTCTGCAGAATCCAGATAGCGTCCCATAATCAGTGTACCACGAACAGGACCCTCGTTTTCACTGGTCAGAATTGGTCTGGAAGAGATCAACATGGGGTTTTCAGGAACAAGGATGACCCCTGTGATGCCGCTCTCTATGTCGTCATGGGTTAAAAGGAAGTTATTGGCATTTAAATGTTCTGTAACGCTCTGTGGAATGGGCATTTCTTTTTCATCGTCTAAATCGAAGAACTTACCGAAAACGATCCTACCAGAGGAGTTTAAAAAGAGCATAAGATTGAGGTTTGCTCCGGTGAACGTCTCATCAACGAGATTCGATTTGATGTATTCGTCGTTACCATCTTCAATAAACTCATAAGTATCATCCCATGCAGCCCAATCATTATTAAAAGCGTCCAGATCAGAGAGCGTATCTGACAGGGCATTTAAGACTCGTTCAAGGTTCTGTCCGGTATTCTGTTCCTCCAGTTCGTCAAAACTGCTCAGCAAGATGATCTGTGAGGTGGCATATATAATAAGGATCATTAAAATAAGTGTTATACCGCTGACGAGCAATGTCTTCTTACGAAGTCTCATGTACTTACCCCATACTCCACACATCCAAATTTTGCAAATCTACTACTTAAATATTTGCCAATAACTCTTCCACCTTTTTCACGTCCTCTCCGTTTCCCTGATTCTTAAATAACTCCTTTGCGATCGCAAACTCCTTCTTTGCCTTTTCTGGTATTTCTATTTCTAAAAAAAGGATGCCGAGATTTACACGAGCCTCCGCATCATCCGGATCCATCCTCATCACTTCTCTGTACTCTTTTTCTGTTTCATCATATCGTTTCAAATCATATAACAAATTCCCAAGATTATAACGAACCTCGGTATCATCCGGATCTATCCTTATCGCTTCCCTGTACTCTTTTTCAGCTTCGCCATACCGTTTTAAACCTTTTAACAAATTTCCAAGATTATAATGAGCCTTTGCATGATCCGGATCTCTACTTAGCACTCCCATGTACTCTTTTTCAGCTTCGCCATACCGTTCTAAATCGCATAACAAATTCCCCAGATTATTGTGAGCCGTTGTATCATCCGGATATATCCTTATCGCTTCCCGGTACTCTTTTTCAGCTTCATCATACCGTTTTAAATCATATAACAAATTCCCAAGATTGTAATGAACCTCTGCATCATCCTGATTTATTCTTATCGCTTCCATGTACTCTTTTTCAGCTTCAGCATACTGTTTTAAGCCGTTTAATGAAATCCCAAGATTATTATGAGCTGCTGCATTATCCAAATATATACTTATCGCTTCTCTATAATATTCTATAGCTCTGCCATATTCTCTTTTAAACAAATAAAAATCTCCAAATCTCGTATAATCAATTGATATCCCTATATTATCGTTTAATTTCCTTCTAACTTCCAGTGCCTTATCAAAACATTCTTTGCCGATCTTAAACTCCTGTAACTTAAGATATGAGATTACAAGACTCATGTACAATTCTGCCCTCTTATGGTCATCTTTTACAATTTCCAGCAAATAATTATCAACCTTTATCCGCTCGTTTATCTCATCCTCACCCTCTTCTCTGAAGATTGGCAGATCGTAATGGACATGCGTTCTCATTTCCTTTTTCTTTGTAAAATCATAAGTTCCGCTCCTGAATCTCCATAAATCAGGTGCATATTTCGTTACTTCAGTTATTTCATATTCACTGCCGAATATCACGACAGGACGCTTAATTTCATAAAAGATGTCGCGATGGAGATTCAAATATCCAAATATCCATGGGAATTGGTTGCAAATTCCTTCCATAAAATAAACAGTCATTTCATCAGTATTTTCCCAGTTCGATAAAACTCCCAACGGGTTAATATTTTTATTTAAATATATTTCATTGACGCGCAGATCATAAGATTCCACTTGCTTCACAAACTCTTCCGAATTAGCTGCTATGGCGAATATCAAACAATTTCTGCCTTTCGCCAGCCTTAATTCATTCAAGAATTCCTTCAATTGTTGGGTATACATCATACCAGATACTATAGAGCGCTCCAGAATTACAAGATTATGCAAAATATCCCGGAATATCTTCCCACCACTCTTGCCATGTTCACTTTTTATTTTGCGTAATATCTCAAGATGTTTGGTCCCCAAGACCCCGAGACAATTATTCCTGATATCAGGTATAATCCTCTCAACATCCTCTATATTTATACTTTTTCTCTCTTTTTCAGACGCTACATTAGCCGAATTCCTGATCATCCGTATGAAATCCTGTAAAATTCCGCCTGATCTCTTTATAGTTAGACCAAGTGCAACCACTGATATCAGACTTCCATCCATTCGATTCAACGCTATTTTTTCCAGTAATTTATAGTTATCCTTGTTTAACGCCCCATCTTCCTCAAACACGTTGATGTTTGGCAGGATCTGGTGGTCATCATAGTATCGGATCACACGCTGAAACTTGTTTGAGAACGGGATCGTAATCGGAACCGTGTAAATTATCTTACATGCAGGCTGGATCAGTGCAGTTGCATGTCCAAAGAATAAGTCTTCAGCCTGTTTCGGGGCAATCTTATCCAGATCATCGACTACGACGAGTAATCTCTTCCCCAACCCCTCATCACTCTCAGCAGCGAATATGATCCTGTTGATGTTCACTATCAGGTCGCTGATTCTCGGTTTGATTGTCTGCCTCATAATATCCTTCGTCTTTGATTGGTTCTTGATCTTTGTCATCAATCGAACCATGGCACTAAAACCAGTTATAAGCTCTAATCCCTCCTGTTCTTCATTAATCAACTCTACTATCCGTTCAGACCAGTTATCCAGTTCCTCTTTTAAATCCCCATCCAATTCGATCTCTTCTGTTACGATCTCGTATATCTCGGATCCTATGGCTAACAGTACATCAACATACTTCACATCCATCATGTCCAATCGATCGTCTATTGAGAAGGATATGACGAAAAAATCGTTTTTTAGTTCATCTATGAGCCTGTTTAACTCAGTGGTCTTTCCGTTCCCACTTGTACCGGTGAAAAGTATCTTTGATGGCTTCGGGGTGCTCCTGATGGCACGTATTATATTGTCTATCGGACTCTCTCGTTCCACATAATATTCTTTCAGTTTCTTATCCTTTAGCGGCTCCTGCGGATCAAATATCTCATAGACCTCTGAAAGATTGCTTGCTTTCACCCGTATCCCTCCATCCTCGCCACTGAGCCCACATCCCTATCCCCTTTCCGGAGAGATTAATAACAACAACATCCCCTAATTCCCCCGCTCCGCAGCCTGTTCTGCTCTGTTTCCTGCCATCGATGCAGAACCTCCGGAGGAAGTGTAGCCCGAAAATCGTCTTCCCGGTACCCGGCGGCGCCTGTTATCAGTATTGCCTTGCCCACCGGGTAGCCCTCACCCAGTTTCACGTCCAGTCCAACGATTCCTGTTGATATACGTTCCATCTATTCACCCCGACTCCAGGAGTTTGCGCGTAATGGACATTCCCGGTTAATATCTTGGGTGGTGGCATATAAATATGTTTTGCAGAGCAGCATGACACTTTTTAATTTAGTACGCTAACATGATGGATTTCATGCTATACGGTCTCGAAATTGACACACCTCCAAATCCGGGATGATAGTGCGATTCATTAGACTTGCTGGTTTTACGCAAGCAAATTTAAGATGGTTGCAGTCAATAGATGATGAATAAAATAACTTACAGCCACCCTCGGGAAAACAGGGAATGAGATTACGATGAAACACATACTACACCCTCCCGCGCCCGCACCGCGGGCTTTGTTAACATTACTGGCTTTGCTTGCTCTGCTCATATCGCTGCCAGGATGCAGCGCGTCTGTCGTCTATGTGATCGGGGTGGATGACATGATCACGGCAGGGACCGAGATGCAGATCAGCCGCGGCATTGATCATGCAGCCGGGATCGGTGCTGAGGCGGTATTGATCGAACTTGACACGCCGGGCGGGCTTGTTACGTCGATGGAAGGTATTGTGTCGAGTATAGAGAACTCGCAGGTGCCTGTGGTAGTGTTTGTGCCACAGGGTAATCGTGCGTTCTCTGCCGGAGCATTCATCCTGCTTTCAGGGCATATCGCAGCAATGGCGTCCGGCACAGCCACCGGAGCAGCAACGCCGATTGAGATAACGACGACTGGCACAACAGCGGCAGAAAATAAGACGATTAACGCGTACGCTGCCCGGATGCGTGGAATCGCTGAAAAGAGAGATCGATCGGTGGAGACGGCTGAGAAATTCGTCACAGAGGGGCTTTCCCTGACCGCGGATGAAGCACTGGACCGTGGCGTGATCGACCTGATCGCCACAGACCGACGCGACCTTTTTGATCGCCTCGATGGCAGAACCGTGAACGTATCAGGCAGTTCGATAACTCTACACACAAAAGAAGCGGTCTTTGTTGAAGACAAGCCGTCGTTGGTGGTTTCGATTGTCGATATCATCAGCAACCCTCAGATAGCATTTGTATTGTTTCTGATCGGGATGTACGGGATAATCTACGGGCTTGCATCACCTGGTACGTATGTTCCTGAGATGGTCGGGGCGATAGCGATGATACTTGCGCTGTACGGGATGGGGATGTTCTCGGTCAGCACATTTGGCGCGATATTGATCGTTGCAGCCATGATACTCTTTATAGCGGAGGCTCTCACACCGACATTCGGGATATTGACGCTTGGCGGCGTCATCTGCCTGATTATGGGTGCGCTCATGCTCCCGCAGGAGCCGCTTCTGCCGGAAGACTGGATCACTGGCTTCAGGCGCACGGTTTTTGTGGTGGCGATCCTGTCAGCAGGAATTGTCGTGCTTGGTCTCGGGCTTGTCCTGAAGGCGAGGGTGCGGAAACCGACGACCGGGCAGGAAGAACTGATCGGCACGACCGTCAGGGCGGAGACTGACATCGGTCCTGATAGCAGTGGCACCGTGAAGGTTCACGGCGAGATATGGCGGGCGACAGCAGCAGGACCGGTGCTGAGAGGGGAGACTGCGGTGATCGTGGGTGTGGACGGGCTTACTTTGATCCTCGAGAAGAAGTGAGAACAGACATTTCCACGACCCCCGGGTTTAGTACTGCCACCATACAGTTAATTCACTCCACGTCTGGATATAATCGGTCATACCACCAGCCATGCGTGGTCCCCAAAATCCAAAAAGCCAGCCATTCTAACACCCTGGCAACACGACAGTCACGACAGCAGAACCACGTCACCGAACTCCTCTTCTCGTGAATCGGCTGCGAACGCCATGAATGCAAACACGCACCAGACCACCACTCCCACGAAGAGAAGGATATATCCGATCATCAACATGCAGAACTGACCCAGCAGGAATAACCAGTGGTTATTGAGCTGGTCCGCACGGGAGCTGCTTGCATTGTACAACTCCTGCTCGCCTGCTGCCCGGTATTCGTTTGCGGCAGTCTCGGTCCGGTTTACTGCAAACCTGTACCCATCCGATGTTCCATCATAAGCAAATGGATTGACCAGCAGTTTTACGTCGCCCCACTGGTACAGGTCTTCGGACGCACACCTGATCGCATCCTCTGCGTCCACACGGTGGTTGTTTGCGCTCTCGATCTTCTGATTGTAGGATGACACCGATTCTGCCGCCAGTTCCTGCGCAGCGTTGCACTGGTCAGGTGAGTTCAGAAGCTCGTACGTTATGGCAGCATGTCGGTATGCAATGATCTTTGTGCGGTCGTCCTCAGCGTCTGCCGCCATCTTCTCAAAATAGGTAGACTCCTTCTGCAGTATGCCGGTTATATAATCATCAGACATTTTATAAACATTGGTCTGCGCCTGCGTCTTCGCGCTCTTTTGCATGGTATCCACAGCGATTCCTGCGACCAGAAGATCGTTTGTCGCCGCCCCGTGATCGCCCGCACCAGTCTTCCTGACCGCCTGATCCATCGCATCAAGGAACGTAACAGACGCCTGTGAGACGCTCGCAACCGATGCCCACTGCTCAGCACTCTCTGCGCTTGCGGACAGCATTCCGAGAGCCTTGCCTGCGATATTTGATGCATCCGGGCTTCCTGATCCCTGAATGGTCTGCAATGCATCCTTCGTCGCTGCGATATCGATCGGTGTTGCGGTCGCCTTCAGCGCGATGGTTCCGTTCCCTGCGCTATGTGAGAGGAGGTGGCGCCAGGAGTATGTCCTGCCAACCACGGTTTCCCCGCGGAACCGGAGCGTAAACGTGAGTGCCACCGAACTTCCTTTCGGTATTGTGGAAGCAGGCAGGTTAACCGACATCCAGTCGTCCTTCCCGTCCCCCGGTTGGCTTTCATCACGAACGATCTTGACAGAGGTGATGTCCTTGTATCCAAGCGCTTCGCTCAGCGTTATCTCCAGCGGGACTGATTTCAACACGTCAACCCGCCCAAAGTCCGGATTGTATGATGACATCTCAAATTTGACCTCATGTTTAACCGTTACTGTTACTGTGATGGTCTGTGATCCGGCTTTTCCTGCATCGATGCGCAGTTTGCCCTGATGCTCACCTTCCGGTGCTGATACGGGTATTGTGATCGTCAGTGTGGCAGTGCCAGCACTCTGTTCTGAAATCGTCGATGGATTGTTCACGCTAAACGTCATTCCTGCATCAGGATTGCCGTAAGCAGCCACGCTGCCCAGGGTCATCGAGGTATCACCGTCGTTTACGATCTGAAACGTCTTTTCGACCTTAAAGCCGGTCTTCTCCATCTCCTTTCTCGGTTTGTTGAATACCACCGGGTCGTCTATCTTGATGTTCTGGAGCGAGGCAAGGTGCGCCGGGACAAGGCGATCGACGTTGATGGTGATGGTGCCGCTGCCATACGAGAAATCAGCGGTTGCGGAGTATGTTCCTTCGCTGACCGTCCCTGCAACACGCACCTTGATCTGCACACTCTTCGTGGCGCCAGAAGCAATGGTTATGGGAAAAGAGGTTACCTTTGTCAGATTAATGCCGCTTTCTGACACCCGGAGCGATGGTGCATACACAGTCATGCTCGCGTTCCCGGTATTTTTCAGCGTGAGTGTTACCGTCTTCTCCTTTGCTTTCGCATCCCCATACCGTGCATCAAGCGAGATGTCACACGTTGCGCCGGTAACTGAGAGTTTATCTGCCTGCGCAGTCTGCACGAGCACGACAAACACCAGAAACAGCAACGCAGCCTTCTTTATCATCACCCGATCACCTCGTTTCCGAGCACCGTATCCTCAACAGCGTGTGTCCACCTGAAGATACGGTCGAGTGCGATAACCAGGATCACGATGAAAAATGCCCCGAACGCCGCGGCATATCGCAGAAAGACGGCGACGAGTTCTGTGTGCGCATCATCGAC
>DAOWIV010000041.1 GCA_030640725.1 Methanosarcinales archaeon
GATAACGACATCAGTAGCAGCTATTGGCTGGTGATGCGTGTTGTTGTTCTGTAGCATTATGTATGATTTGGGGGGCAGAGTTACGGCTCAAGTTGTGGCGGGGCGAAGTACACACCAAGTCACCAACTGGCACTATCTAAAAACCTAGTGATAGTCAAACTTTCCATTTTATCGTCTAATATTTTTATTTCTGTTACATCCAACCAAAAACCATGAAAATAACCAATTCAGTAGAAAAGAACGGATATCCGCAGCTAATCCAAGATTGCAACGCATCAACGATTGAAGAGATTTCGGAAAGAGTGCTTCATCCTATCACTGGAAAATTCGACAGTGCCTGAAAATGCATACCACCAACCCCCACCCGGAGGGCAGTTTTTACTCGATTTTTTGTGAAAAAATCGTGCGGTGCAGCTGTACCACATCACCGATCACGACGATTGCAGGTGCCTTCACCCCGTGCTTTCTGGCAACATCAACGATTGTGCGCAGACTCCCGGTAGTCACCACCTGATCAGGTCTTGTCCCGCGCTCAATGATCGCAACAGGTGTGTCAGGGTCGCTGCCGCAGCGTATTAGTTCAGGAACGTATTTGTCAAGCGTGCTTACGCCCATCAGGACCACGATCGTGCCCTTTGACTGCGCAAGCCATTCCCAGTCAACCATCGGCGCGCCCTTGTCCTGCTCGTGTCCCGTGATGATAGTTACCACCGATGCATGGTCCCTGTGCGTGATCGGGATGCCTGCTGATGCCGGAGCTGCGATCGCAGACGTGATGCCGGGCACAACCTCAAACGGGACGCCAGCTTCATGCAGTTCCATTGCCTCCTCCCCGCCCCTTCCGAAGAGGTATGGGTCTCCGCCCTTCAGCCGCACCACCGTTTTGCCCTGCGATGCACGATCAACCAGCAGCCGGTTGATCTCGCCCTGTGCAAGCGTATGATCGCCTGCGTATTTGCCAACATCGATCAGTTCGGCACTGTCTGGCAGCGATGCAAGAATCTCGGGTCCCGGAAGCTGATCATACACAATCACATCCGCTTCCCGGATCAGGCGTGCTGCCTTGATCGTCAACAGTTCAGGATCGCCAGGACCCGAACCAACCAGATATACCTTTGCGCTTGAATGCATGTTGATCACGTATGTCTTTGTGCTGATGACACTCCTTTGATCTATCTGTAACCTTTATCTTCAAAAGCCCCTATTTCAATATGATGGTAGAGACAACAGACGCGGAAGTGCCGCTAAAAATATCACCAGACATGATTGACCGGATTGAGTACGACCCCACCGATCTGGTAGGCATGGTAACATCGCTGAACAGCCGGATCACAACACTCCAGATGCAGAACAGCGAGTTTCAGGCGCGGCTGCTCGAAGCGATGACCCTCAATAAAGAGCTTCATACGCAGCTGATGGCTCTCAAGAAACACATTGAAGATTCTACAAAACCGCCGCTCTTTCTTGCAAGCGTTCTTGAGGTGAACGGGGATGAGGTGTTGATCCGGCAGCACGGCAACAACCAGGAATGGCTCATCGAACGCGGGGAACATGCACCAGAGGTGGGGATGCGTGTTGCAGTAAACAACGACCTGAAGATCATACGCACGCTTCCGATGTCGCTGGATGAGCGTGCGCTGGTGATGGAGATGTGCGAGGATCCGGGCATCGAATACGAGATGATTGGCGGGCTTGCAGAGCAGATCCAGGATGTGCGAGAGACTGTGGAACTGCCGCTGACATCGCCCGAACTCTTCGAATCAGTCGGCGTCGAGCCTCCGCGCGGCGTACTTCTCTATGGCGAGCCTGGCACGGGAAAGACGCTGCTTGCAAAGGCGGTGGCACATCATGCCAGCGCCACATTCATCAAGATGTCAGGTTCTGAACTGGTGCACAAATACATAGGCGAGGGCGCAAGCCTTGTGAGAGATGTCTTCCAGCTTGCACGGGAGAAAGCCCCGACGATCCTCTTTGTCGATGAGATTGACGCTGTTGGCGCAAGGCGCACGCACGATGGGACGGTCGGGTCAGGCGAGGTGAACCGCACCATGACCCAGATCTTGACCGAACTGGACGGCTTTGGGGACCGGGGCAACGTGCGGGTGATGGCAGCCACCAACCGCATCGATCTCCTTGACCCTGCGCTGTTAAGACCCGGCAGGTTCGACCGGTTAATCGAGATCCCGCCGCCAGACGAGGAAGGAAGGATGCAAATTCTTTTGATCCACACAAAAGCAATGTCGCTTGCAGATGATGTTGATCTCACCATTCTTACCGCGGAGACTGAGGGTGCGACCGGCGCGGACCTCAAGATCCTTGCAACCGAAGCTGGCATGAATGCGATACGCGATCGGCGAAATGTTGTCTCGATGGACGATTTCACACACGCGCTGGACAAGATGATGGTCGAGGACGAGCGCGAGCCGCACGGGATGTTTGTGTGATTGGTAATGGGTGATGGAAACCCGGGTGAGGTTCTGCTCCGGCACACCTCTTCAATTAAGGTATGCCTGCATTAGAAAGATAAGATAACCGTTAAATCCTGAAAAGAGGGGAATTAAGAGGTTATCATCCATCTTGTTAGCCAGCGTCTCGACAACGGTTGCAGTACCCGCCATAACAAAAATCAGAAGCCAGTTGGATAGAAAGATCGCTCCAATGACAATGTCCACTATAAACTCGGCAGCGCAGCCCTCAACCGCCCTGTCCGTTAATCCCGGAATCCATGTTTTTCCAAAGGCTTTTCCAAAAATCGCAGCCGACGTATCCCCAAAAGTTGTCATAAGTATCGCAGCCGACGCAATTTTTTCTGGAAAGATTGAAATTGCAATGATACTCCCCATCGTGAAGAATACGTGACCACCGAGTCTGTCAGTCTCCCTTTCCCTGAAAAGATCGTGGACAATGGGCAGTTTTTTCCCCCACTCGATTCTGAAGTACTCGATCTCGAGTATCGCGATCAGGTACACCGTGAGCAGTAAAAGTACCGCCTGTTGCCCAAATATATAATAACACAGCACTATCGCAATCGAAGTCAGATGTATCGCTTTTCTCTTGAGTTCGTGGATCAGATCGCCACTTATCAGAGTCTTGTTTCCTTTGCGAACATGCATAAACCATATTGTATCTTCTAAACTTAATTGCAATCCCAAAACCTCGTAATCCCCTAACATTTGACGATGGCATATCCTGACAATCCGGTTGTGTGGCAACCGGGGAGCGGCAGCAACCAATAAGTATCACTGCAACAGATCACATATCCAAAGGAATCACCATGTCGATAAACACCGGAATGCTACTGATCTGGATCTCGTTTGCAGGATGTCTTGGTGCCGTAATCTATGGGGCATGGTACTATTTCAGTAGAAATCCAAAGATACAACGTACATCGCGGATATTCGAGCTAATAAGTCTTACCACGTCCACCCTCGCTGCCGCGCTGCTGTTGTATTATCTGTTGAACGTTACAGCACACTATCTGTACGTATTCCGGTTTTCCTGCGAGACTTTCCCGATTCTCTACAAGATATCGGCATTCTGGGCGGGGCAGGAGGGTTCGCTCTTTATCTGGACGTGGTCCACGCTGGTGTGTGTGGCACTACTGCGAGTTCATGCCGGGAGTAAGATCGGTGAGATCACAAGGATCGCGGGTCTTTCAGTGGCAGCGGTTTTCCTTCTGCTGCTGGTAATCAGAAGTCCGTTTGCGCTTATTTATGGGATCGATCATCAAGGGCACCTCCTTTCAACGAGCACCGAGATCTTCGCAATCCCCTATCCTATAGAGAGCCATTTTGCGCAGGGAATGAACCCGCTGCTCCGTAATCCGTGGATGGTGATCCATCCGCCGATCGTCTTCTTTGGATATGCCGCTGCGGTGATACCATTTGGTGCTGCGGCTGCTTATCTGCTGATCGGCGACCGGCGATGGATGGAGATCGCTGAGCCCTGGAGCCGGATCACGTGGCTCCTTATGACGCTTGGCATCGGCATCGGCGGATTCTGGGCTTACGAGGTTCTTGGGTGGGGTGCATGGTACTGGGGCTGGGACCCGGTGGAGACCTCATCGCTTATCCCGTGGGTGGTTCTGACTGCGTACCTCCATACCCAGTTCCGGATGAAACGGCATCGTGAATACGGACTTGTAGCGCCCGCGCTCCTGATGCTATCGTTCCTTCTGGTTATATTCGCAACCTTTGTCACACGGAGCGGGTTATGGGCATCCCAGCACGGGTTTGCAACGTCGGTCGAGGCGCAGATCATCGGCGTGTTTCTGGCGGGGATGGTTCTGATATGCATCTATATCTTGCAGCGTAGATTCAGGATGGAAGCGCATTGATTTGCGGCAACGACATACTGCCCGGGTGATGCCTGATGCCATACCCCGCTAACAACTCCAAAATAGTTAATGAAAAATAAAAATCTCACGATCCCCGAACCGAAAGTTCTATAGTGGCAGCTGTTGCCACCGTTTTTGAGACTTTTTCGGGGCCAGGTCTCTGACATGAGTGGTGTGGATCCCGGTGAGAACCCGCGACTGGTGTAAATGCGGGTAGTTATTTGTAGGTCATCGTAGATATTCATCATAGACACGATGTAACAGGTTAGTACGACTATGACTTTACGAATATCGATTATCGGGTTTGGCGCGGTCGGGCAGGGCGTTGCGGATGTGTTGATGCGCACGAACCACCCTGTCAAGGTGGTTGCGATCGCGGACTCCAGCGGCGCTGTTGTGGACGAAAGCGGCGTTGATCTCGCAGCAGCACTGAAGCGAAAGAAGGATACCGGAACGGTTGCAACCACTGATATGACTGCGATCGATGTCATCGAGAGTACGGATCATGAGATCGTGGTCGAGACGACGCCGACTGAGATGGAGACTGGTGGGGTCGGGCTTATTCACATAAGGAAAGCTTTTGAGATGGAGAGACACGTCGTCACATCGAACAAAGGTCCGCTCGTTGCAAAATATTCGGAATTACGAGGGCTTGCAAGGAAAAACAATCTTCATTTCAGGTTTGAGGCAACGGTCGGTGGGGCGATGCCGATTATCAATCTTTCAGAGGAGGCTCTGGCTGGAAACCGGATTCTTGCAATCGAGGGCGTGTTGAACGGGACCTGCAACTACATACTATCGCGTATGGATGATGAGGGCGTGTCGTACGAGCAGGCACTTGCAGAGGCGCAAGAACTTGGTATCGCCGAAGCGGACCCGACTGCGGATGTTGATGGGATCGATACCGTTGCAAAGATCGTGATCCTTGCAAACTCTGTATTCGGGATGGATGTCGGGTACGAGGACGTGGATGTGACCGGCATCGCAAAGATCACGCCGGAAGCGTTCAAACTGGCAAAAGATGGCGGATACACGATAAGATTGATCGGGGAGATTCGGGACGGGACGCTCAAGGTTGCGCCCAAGATGGTGCCAAGAAACCATCCGCTGAACATCGGAGGAACCTTCAATCTTGCGTCCATCCGGACCGAGCTTGCAGGCAGGATCACGATCGGTGGGATCGGTGCAGGCTCAGTCGAGACCGCAAGCGCGATACTAAGTGATGTTCTGTGGATAGAGCGAGCTCTCGGGAATTGACTGCTTTATTGCGGCATGCTACGGTTGTTTCGCGGATATACTCTCGTATATCGAAAACGGAGTTTGTAACACTCAGGTATCCGCGACGTGTTCCGCATCAATGTCACAGCCCGGTATACCCGTTTAAAGTTTCCTTTCATCCGTCAGATGATGCGCTCCTCATGCAACTTCTCTATGTTGCCATAACCATCTCAACCACCAGCCTCCGCATCCTGCAGTATCATGAGCGCATCCAGCGATGTTACGCTGCAGTCTCTGCTTATATCTACATCGTCGCTGTACTCTCCGCTTGCCGCCATTCTAAGCACCATAAGAGCATCGGCTGATGTGATCCTGCCATCTCCGTTGAGATCACCGCGCTGCTCACTACATGCCTCGTTGTAGAGTGCATGAAGGACGCCTGCAACAACGTTGATCGCAAGATTGAGCGATTCGCCGCACTCGTCCCTGAATGCGGGATCGCTCCAGTTGTAATGCGAATCCATCCACGCGCACCCACGCCCCTCGGAACCTGCGTCAAACGTTGTGTCATTCGCTATCAGGATGGTCGCATCGTACGCGGTCACAATCTCCAGTGATCCGTCAAACCCGATGTAAGGATCAAATGCTTCTGACACGTAGCCGACTGTTCTGCGCTGTACATAGCTTTCATAGTCGCTGTGATGCACTTCCGCGCCCCAGTCTGTCTTTTTACCCGTCACGTGCCCGAAGACCGCCACATCGGCGATGTAGTGTGTCATAATGCCAGCGTGCTTCGACGCGTTTGCATGATCGCCTTCCTTCAGAAAAGCCAGTGTGTCGTTGTAGATGTCCTGCGACCTTACCGCTGACGCATCGTCCATCAGACTGCCGTTTTCGTAGAAATACACGTGGTGTCTGGCGGTGTCGCCTATGCCATCATCCGGACGCGAGTTGTCAGGCAGTTCAGTGCCATAGAGATACCAGTTGAGGTTATCGTCTATATACTGCCGTTCATCAGATGGCAGAAAGTCAAGCGCATGTTCTGCGATCCAGTCGTGTGTGCCATAACGAACATCTTCCGGACCGTCGCTGTATCCGCCATTCGACCATGCACTCACGGGTGCGCAGCAGCACGAAATTGATGCGGATACAATAGTTACGATTATGCATATATGTTGTTTTGTGTTATACATATTAATTTAGTAGTTTAATCACAAAGTAGTTATATACTTCTATTCAATGCCATTTTGACACGGGTGATCAAAAACCCGGGGGGGATTGAAGACATTTTGGAATATGCTTGTCGAACTGGAATGGATACCCCAATCCGCCATAGAAAGGCTTAAGTATGATCATGTATCAGTGTACTTATCGATAAATCGAAAAGTTGGAAAATCAATAGAGGAATTAGAATCATGATGTCAACAACGGCAGATGGAACCAAAATATACTATAAAAATCATGGCGATCAGGAAGGTGTGCCTGCGGTTCTGATACCGGGGTCCCGGGGCAGACTATCCTGTACCGGGCGACCGGATATGAAAATACGGAAATATCCCGGAGAACAGATACCAGCACAGGGGACCCCGGATCACAAAGGTTTTGGGGAAGAAGTGAATAGATTGACGCAACTTCACAAACTTACGAATATTCGGGCGTATCGCAAGGTCCCCTGAATTCATCAAACGGTAACCCCGGTTATGTCACACAAAAAACTCACAATCCTCACAATCGCTGCGCTTCTAATCGTCGTCGTGGTGTGTCTGGGGTACGCCACCAACCGGGAGGTGGAGAAGATCGTGCGGCAGCAGTCCAATGAGCAGCAAATACTCCTTACCAGGCAATCTGCCGCAGGAATCGAGGCTTTTCTCGATGAGAAGACCGTTTTAATCGAAGTACTGGCAACAGAGGTGGTGAATGTTCCGCCAGAGAACATGACGCCGTATTTTATGACGGTTTACAACAAATCAAGCGGTTTTTCATCGATCGGGTTTGTGAACAGCGACGGCGTGATTGTGACAGGTTACCCGCCGGAAGATGCGGCGATCGGGCTTGATCTGTACGCAACAAAAAGAAACGCACAATTCGATCGTGCCAGAGAAAGTAAAGAGACATACACCACCCGCCCGGTGCCGCTGGTTCAGGGCGGCGTCGGATCGAACGTCGGGGTGCCGATATATTCTGGCGGCGAGTTTAAGGGAGTCATATTCGCAGTGATCGAGATATCCACACTCTCCACACGTTTTCTTGCCGATACCGTCTCGAAAGGGCATGGACACACCTACATGATCACCAGATCAGGGCGATGCCTCTACGATGGTACACACAGAGGAATCATCAGCGAAAAATACATCGGGCTCCTATGCGAGAATGATTCGTCTTATGCAGACGTGTTGAGGGATCAGATGTCAGGAGAGGAGGGAGTTGGCTATTATTTTGATGGAGATACCGGGAAACAGATGGTCGTGACCTACACGCCGGTCATCTGGCGCGGTCGTGTCTGGTCGGTTGCAACAAGCGTTCCTGCAAGCGAGGCAGAGGCACTGGTGCGTTCCGTCTATCAGAAGCAGATACTATTCATAATACTCGTCATCGCAATCATTCTTGCCGGAAGTGGCGGAATCGTTCTAATATACTCCAGATGGAACAAAGAACTGGAACAGGAGGTCGAGAAGAAGACCGATGATCTGAGAAGATCGAATACGGAACTTGCGTCAGCAAATACTAAATTAAGGGAACTCGACCGGCTGAAATCCGAGTTTGTCTCGATGGTATCTCACGAACTCAAAACCCCGCTCACAGCCATAAAGATCTCGATGGATGTCTTGAAATCGCTCTCTGATTCGGAAACGGATGCCCACACAAGAGA
>DAOWIV010000114.1 GCA_030640725.1 Methanosarcinales archaeon
ATGCATCGCCCAATGAATCGACCAGATCAGTCACCGCTCACATATATGAGTGCGTCAAGCGAGGTAACCAGCCCCGCCCGCCGCACAAACCATCACATCACCACCCATCACAAACCGATCGCCCCTGCCGCCGCCTGCATGATCATGAGGGCATCGATGGAACTGACCTTGCCGTCGCGGTTCACATCAGCGACATCGTCGAACGGGCGGCTGCCAACCGCGATCTCAAGTGCGATCACGGCATCTATCGACGTGAGTACATAATCACCATCGAGATCGCCACGCATGCGGTCCTCCCCGACTGATAAACAAAGGTTTGTGCTTGTACCACAGTTGTACGTATTGGTCCGGTAGGCAGGGATGCCGTCGAGCCAGAAGGTTATAGTCCCGCCCACATCGAACTCATCACCAGCGACGATCAGTTTTGGATCAAATGTCCCTGAACCGCCATATATCCCGACAGTAGTGGTGGTGAAGCGCCCTTTCTCAATTCCCTTGATCATGGCTATGATCTCAGTGCCTGCGGGAGCAGGGATACCGTTTATGGTGGCTGTGCCATAGTATGCCTCCGGAAGCGCGGGTACTCCTGACGAGGCTGCAAACCCGCCGGCAGCGTTGGCAGTTGCAGTTTGTTTAGCCATTGTCGCCTGAGCCCCGTCGCTGAGCCCTTCCAGTTCTCCGGCACCCGTCATGTAGAGCCAGTAACCTTTGGTAGGATACATGGGGGTATCTTCATCATGGGAACTTCCGGTCTCGTCACCGTTTATGATTTCCGGCTTATAGCTCTGGTCCGGGGCGTCAAACCCAATCAGGGATGTCCATTCGGACTCAACTGATGATAGTGTTGAGTCTGCCGGAACCGGCACTACGGATGAGTGACCGATGGCGTTCCAGCTTGCCTCCAGATTCTTGGTCGGTGGAACCGGCAGCGGATCAGTATCAAAGTTGAGGCTTACCGCGGCATCATCTGTTGAGTAGATCCAGACGCCGTCCAGTGCCATCATAATGTCGCTTCCGCCCATCACATTCCATGCACCACCATCATACAGGTAGATCGGGTTATCTCCGGTATCAACGCCGCTGAAGACCTGCTGCACATTGTCGTCAGAGTTTTTCAGCTTGACCGGCGTGGAGACAAAGTTCCAGCCCGCAAACAGGTTGATACTATCAGTCTCAAGCCCGATTACGAAAGTAGCATCAGAGATGTCTGAGTCTGTGTTATCTATAATATCGGTGACAACTGCCTTCACCAGTGCCACGTCAGTTTCCACGTGTGGTACAGTCCATGTAAAGGTCCCGGTATTGCCCATGCCCCTCGCTATATACATCCAGTTGCCGCCGTGGTTAGTGGAATAATAGAGGCTGATCGGCGCTGCCCCGAGGTTACCTGATGCCACCCAAGTAATCTGGGTCTCTTCCCCACCGACAAGCACCTCCTCGCCATTTGGTGAGGTCACAACAACCGCAGGCGCGGTGTATGGATATTCCTCGTAGACGATGGAGACATCAGTGATTGCGGGGGTCTGCACCTTTCGTTCGTCGCTGTAGAGCAGTGCCTTGTATCTCCAGACTTTTCCGATCTGCTCGGAGTAAATTGCCTGACCAGCAGGATTGGTGTAATATGTATTTGCAGTGCCGTCGGGTCCAAGGTAAACGAAGCTTTCGCCATCGTTGCTGGTTCCGATCTGGAATCTGGTGCCGGTTCCATCTGGCTGTGTTACCGGGTTCCAGCTTATGTCCGTCCACTTGACGAGATTACTATCGCTCATGCCGAATTTTTCAGAGGCGAATGCACCGTGCTCACAGTACCCGGTGCCTCCGTAAACGTAAGCCTTTCCGGCATCGTTGCTGCCATGGGCACTAACAATGATGTCACCATAGCCATCGTCGTCCACATCCCCGGCTGATGCTACAGAGGAGCCAAGGTAATCGATCGCCACCTCGCCGGTTTCAGTCCATGAAACAGTTGTGCTGAGACCTGAGGCAGAGCCAAGATACACGTAAACCTTCCCGGCGTCGTTACCGCCATCATTGTTGCCGTGGGCACTAACAATGATATCACCATAGCCATCGTCGTCCACATCCCCGGATGATGCTACGGAGGAGCCAAGGTAATCGCCCGCAGCCTCACCTGCCACAGTCCATAAAGCAGTTGTGCTGAGACCTGCGGCAGAGCCAAGATAAACGTAAGCCTTTCCGGCATTGTTGCCGCCATCGTCATTGTAATGGGCACCAACGATAACATCATCGTAACCATCACCGTTCACATCCCCTGTTGAGGCTACAGAGGCGCCAAAGTAGTCGTATGCTGCCTCACCGGTCGCAGTCCATAAAGCGGTTGTGCTGAGACCTGAAGCAGAGCCAAGATACACGTAAGCCTTCCCGGCACTGCCACCGCCATCGTCGTTGTAATGGGCTCCAATAATAACGTCATCATAGCCATCGCCGTTCACATCCCCCGCCGATGCTACGGAGGAGCCAAAGTAATCGACCACCATCGCACCGGTTGCAGTCCATGAGGCAGATGTGCTGAGACCTGCGGCAGAGCCAAGGTAGAGGTAAGCTTTCCCAGCATCGTTGCCACCATCATTGTTGTTAGGGGCGCCAACGATAACATCGTCGTAACCGTCATCATTCACATCTCCGGCTGAGGCTACAGAGGAGCCAAGGTAATCGCCCGCAGCCTCACCTGCCATAGTCCATGAAGCGGTCATGCTGAGACCTGCGGCAGAGCCAAGATAGACATAAGCTTTTCCTATATCGTTGCCGCCATTATTGTTGCCATAAGCACCAACGATGGCATCGTCGTAACCGTCACCATTCACATCCCCGGCTGATGATACAGTGGAGCCAAAGTAATCGCCCGTTGCCCCGCCGGTTTCAGTCCATGAAGCAGTTGTGCTGAGGCCTGAGGCAGAGCCAAGATAAACGTAAGCTTTCCCGGCATCGTCACCGCCATTATCATTGTAATATGCGCCAACGATAACGTCGTCGTAGCCATCACCATTCACATCCCCGGCTGATGCCACAGTGGAGCCAAAGTAATCGCCCGCCACCTCGCCTTCCACAGTCCACTTAGCCACCTCTAATGTCCAGAGATCAAGATTTTGGTATGTGTATGCCTTCCCCGCATCGCTGCCGCCACCATCATTGCTATGTGCACCAACAATGACGTCATCATAGCCATCGCCATTCACATCCCCGGCTGATGCTACAGACTTGCCAAAGTAGTCGCGTGCCGCATCACCTGCCACAGTCCATTGGGCAGTTGTGCTGAGACCTGAGGCAGTGCCAAGATATACATAAGCCTTCCCGGCGCCAACGCCACCATCATTGTTGTGATATGCGCCAACAATGATATCATCATAGCCGTCGCCGTTCACATCCCCGGCTGATGCTACAGAGGAGCCAAAGTGGTCGACCGCTGCCTCGCCGGTTGCAGTCCATGAAACCGTTGTGCTGAGACCTGAGGCAGAGCCAAGATATACATAAGCCTTACCGGCATTGCTGCCGCCAATATCATTGCTATGTGCACCAACGATGACATCGTCGTAACCGTCACCATTCACATCCCCTGTCGAGGCTGCAGACTTGCCAAAGTAGTCGCCCGCAGCCTCACCGGTTGCAGTCCATGAGGCAGTTGTGCGGAGACCTGAGGTAGAGCCAAGATAAACGTAAGCTTTTCCTATATCGTTGCCGCCATTATTGTTGCCATAAGCACCAACGATGACATCGTCGTAACCGTCACCATTCACATCCCCGGCTGATGCTACAGACTTGCCAAAGTAGTCGTATGCTGCCTCACCGGTTGCAGTCCATGAGGCAGTTGTGCGGAGACCTGAGGCAGAGCCAAGATAAACGTAAGCTTTCCCTATATCGTTGCTGCCATGTGCACTAACAATGGCATCATCATAGCCATCGTCGTTCACATCCCCGGCTGATGCTACAAAGGAACCAAAGTAGTCGTATGCTACCTCGCCGGTTGCAGTCCATGAAGCAGTCGCGCTAAGACCGGATGCAGAGCCAAGATAAACGTAAGCTTTCCCTATATCGTTGCCGCCATCATTGTTGCCATGAGCACCAACGATAACATCGTCGTAACCGTCACCATTCACATCCCCAGCTGAAGCTACAGCGTAACCAAAGTAATCATCCCCTGCCTCACCGGTCACAATCCAGGGGGCAGTCGCGCTAAGACCGGATGCAGAGCCAAGATAAACGTAAGCCTTCCCGGCGTCGCTGCCGCCATCATCATTTTGATAGGCACCAACAACAATATCATCGTAACCGTCACCATTCACATCCCCGGCTGATGCTACAGCGTAACCAAAGTAATCATCCCCTGCTTCGCCGATACTATGCCACTGGTTGTTCAAGCCACGGGCTAATTCCAGCGCGTCGCCATCTATCGCTACCATGAACGTCTCGCCGTTCTTGAAGTCGGCGTCGGTTGTCTGTGTCCAGGTATCCGCACCTGCCGGCAGTCCTGCCAGCAAAGTCACGATCAGGGCTACCGCCCATATTCTAAAAATCTGACTCGGTTTAATTCTTGAGACCATTTTACTCACCCTCGTTTGCAGCGTCCGCTGCCGCCTGAATTGTGGTGTGATTGCATCCTGAAGAGCGGACCGTGATCGTAGCCGTGTACAGAAGCATTATAGTGAACATGCATACACGCGAAAGAAGCCTGTCCGGTGCGGTATTCGGAATCGTCCGATTTTGCCGCATATTACCCGATGCGTTGTTTGTTCCGGCTATCATGTTTTCGCCTCCCTTCGGGATTATTGGATACTCCCGATAGCTTACAACGAGACTCCAAATCCCGCGCAGAACCTCTGTGATACAGTTATACATAAAACTTTCCTGATTCTGATGGATTCTGTGGTTTTTAAAAGATGCCGAAAGAAGGGGCTTTTCATTCTTTCTCGTCTTTGCACCTCGCGTCTTCGCGTTCCTCTGATATAACGCAAGGTCGCAAAGACGAGAGAGAAACCTCCTGCGTTTTTTCACATACGCGAGGAAGCTACCGATGGCGACGCTCGGTCTTTCCGATCCTCCACCCCCCCAAAGATGATGATGAGCGGGGATTCATTCTGTTTGTATGTCTCCTCCAGTAATCGTAACTCATTCTCCTTATTCACAAATTGTTGAAACAGGATTATGATAATCGCGTTTCAACAGTTTAAGTAGTGGTGCGCCAAGGTGCATCATAACTACTGCCCGTTTCCAAGTATCTCCTTGTGCGCCAGCACAAACCACAGCACGAACGGAACCGCCACCTCGCCAACCGCCATGAAGATTACAACAATCTCCGCGATTCCGGAACCACTGAAGTACATCGGGAAGTGGGAAACGAAATCGATGATATGCATGGCAAAAAGCAGGAACATACCGATTACAAGCATCTTCACCCGTCTCACCGGCTCGATTCTTGGCGTTGCAAGAATCAAAGCAACCAGCGGAACAATATTGAAATTTGCCAGATGCGCGTCCTTCATACCAACCGCGGCACCGTGATAAATGAATATCGGAGACCCATCTGTGATCAGTGTCACCTGATACCCCATCACCCAGAGCACAGCCTTCGATGCCCATGCCAGCAGCAGAAGATACGCCTTACCGACCGGAATCCAGATCAGAAAGAGTACAAGGGTTAAAATTAAAAATTTAACGAGAAAATTGATCTTACCCTTCATTTCACCACCCGGTCCACCCAGATAAGCCAGATGACGATCACGAATACAATAAAGATCGTTTGCCAGAGATATGTATGCACAAACTCAAATATTCCCGGACTAGAGAGCCCCACAAAAGCAAGAACGACGAGCCGTACCATGTTAATCGCATACAAACAGGGAATGCCAAGAACGATGCCGATGATCTTCTTTTTCAGATCGGTCGGGTATGCCAGTACGCAGGAGATGTATACGATCGATCCGAACATGGCGGTGCACTCATCGATGATCCTGAGCGATAAACGATCCATCGTCACGGTGTTTCCGGTTACGGCGGCGTCCACACCGAATATGCACAGCAAGAATCCGAGAATAGATGCGGTTGTATTTTCAAGAAAAGCAAAATAGTCCATGAAATGATAATAAAAGAGGTAAAAGACGGTACAGAAGGAGACAAATAAAGTAATGAACTTTATAACATCCTTATTCGAATTGATGTAATCGATCAAATCGTCTTTTGTGATCTTTACCTTCATTAAAAGGATTGGTGTTGCCCATTCCTCATAATCGTTCCTGTGCAGGCATCACGCGATGAGCCCAAAGCAGGAGGGCTACCGCGTGCGTTTAAAAAAGAAGAGGGGTCATTTCCGTCTTCCCCTCACAATAACGCCCGCGCCAATGAAAACGAGCAGTCCGGCAAGCGCCGCAATCCCGATCGGGGGCAGGGTTGGGACATCGCGGGGTGGTGGCGGTGTAACATGCAGGTACTGTGTTACACTGACCGACTCTCCTGAGCTCAGTATTATCGCGTTTGCATCATCATGCCCCCAGTAATAGACTATGGCACTATCGGCTCCGGGTCCGGCAAGGGTTTGCCCGGTGGGCATGTAGTCAAACGCATGATCAAACACGCCATCCCATGCGGCAAACTGCAACAGGTCAGGGGTCGTTGGCGGTGGCGACAACACGCTGAGCGGCTTCGAAGTTCCAACGATTGTGAATATCGAACTGTTCGGATCGTTCGTGGTGTTATACTTCCAGAATGCCGGCGGATCCCATTCGCATTCCGTATCAATCCAATCAGCATCAGGAAATCTCTCTGCAAACCATGAACCGTCTTCATCATCTATCATTATGTCCCACACATACCTGACGCCCACCCGATGGATATCCGCGTCGTTGTTCGTTATGGTAGTCGTCATCCGGACCATCGAGTCAGCCAGCGTTGATCCCTCCACTGCGATTGTCTGGTTGATCAACAGATTCTCTGGTGTTGTCCATGTTGTGCATACACTGTTATCGTTCTGCGTGGTTACAGGAGAGCAGGTGTCCAGAGACGCAACTGTGCATCCTGTAGATGGGGCTGGACCGGTTGTCGTTGAAACATATTCCTTGCCGGTGTCATACACCTTTACTGTCAGGTATGTGCTGCCAGGATCCTGATCAACACCACCATAAAAGACGTTTTTGTCTGGCACCGGATGCCCGGTACTCGTTGCGATGGTGTAAGTGCCCTCACCATAATGACCGATCACGTCCTGCACCGAGACACAGTAGATACCATTGTCGATATACATGGTATCAATCTTGGTCCTCATCACACTGAGCACACTTTCGGAACTCAGATCAGCCAATTTCGTGGCAGCAAAAACCGGCGTTACAAACGCTGTAAACAGCAACAAAACAGCTATCACCGTTGTTATCCTTAATCCATGCTTTCCACGGATTATTTCGGGGGTGTGTAAACCCCTTCTGCGCGTGGTATGCGATATCGATATTGATGTTGGGTCTGTTGGATTCATTTTGCTCACATATCTCCATTATTTATGACGATATGTGATAATATACAGGGTTATACTACATAAAGATATTGGATAGGTGGTGGGTATGTGCCACCACCGTTGGACCCGGTTTTCAAGAAAAATGAGTGCTTGCATACACCTCAAACTCGGTGCACTGCCTGTAGATCAGGTTCAGTGACGTCTCCCACAGTCGCACATATCCGGCGTTTGCCCGATCACACGGAACCGTGATGAAGGTGTCAGCTTCGGTAATCGTGTAATCGGCTGCCACGGCAGTCCAGTTGGTTCCATCATGTCCTTTGGCGGGATAAAACTTGCAGGAATCAACCCATAGCGAAGCAGTTTTGCAATCCACCGGGCATCTTTCTTGTCCGTTTTCAATCCGGGAACGCTCTTGATGCAGGCAGCATTCGCCAGAATTACTCAAAATCATCCCCAAGAATGTTGAAAACGGGTTTCCAGTAGGTTCATGTGCTTTCCATAGCTACGACTCCGACATTATGATCTTTTAGCCACGATGCCAATCATCTCAATATAAACCATTATAGAGAACTCTTTCACAATGAATTTCTCTTTTGACCTGTCAGGTGACCCTGTTGCTATACCAGCAGTCACCTGATCTCTATGGACATCCAAGCCGCAAGCATTATTTCAAGTATCGGTTCCACGTTTGTTCGCCTCGAGACGAACTTAAGCATGCGACCTGTGGAGTCATAGTTTGCTCCACCCGGCTCTTCCATTCAGAAGGCGGCATTCGTGGGTGCTATCTACTGCAGGGTCAGTTTGTCATGGGAGACCACGGACGGGTCACGGCTTTGGGGTAAAACTCACCGATGTCCAAAAGCCATGGTCACCGGCTTTGGGACGAAATTCACGTATACCCCTGCCTGCGCCAGTGCGGCACCACGTCGCCCATGATCTCAAGATATCCCACTCTTCGGATATTGTGCCCCACAAGCTTCAGCCGCGTCTCAGTCTCCTTCCGCGAATCGAGTCTCCTCTTCAGCGGCGCGCCAAATCGGCATTTCACCATTGAATTAACCGTTTCCGAGATCGAACGCATATGATAATTTTCTAACCACTCATGAGGATCTTCCCAGAGTGAATAAAGCATATCATACCACCCCAGAGCTCCTTTACTCTTGAAAGTCACATTACTACGTGGTAGGAAGTGTGGCGTGGCGTTATTTTCCGAAACCAGGTTGGTAATCCATCGACACCCGTAAATACCATCTCCAAGAACGCCATCCAGATTGGGATGGCAATTGAGCGTCTGATCAAAAGCCTCTGGAAACATTGTGGTTTCTCCAATTGAGTGATCCGGGCTTATGGATATGCCTGAAATTAGCTTATATTGAACTCCTATGCCCATAACCGAGTATGAGAACCCTTTCTTCGTAGTAGAGTTCGATTCAGGGAAACTGTCGTCTGCCTGCCCATTGCTTGCAGACTTTGATTTCTTATAATTCTTCTTAGAATTCTGTTTTTGGCGTTTATCTGCATAGTTCTCCTTATTGGAGGCACTAAATCCAGTGCCATCAAACGAAAAGGTCGTCTCTTTACCTTCTACGCTTTCATTGGTTATTACTACGATTTCGTCCAGAATCTTGTTCACAGGCTCACGATCGTATCCGCGCTCTATCGTTTTATAAGAAAAATGGCAGCTTATGTTTAATTTCTCCCGGAATAGAAGCAAAAGTCCTTCAGCCACCCTATTAGACGATTCTGTGTATGTTTGCAATAACAGTGCTTTAGCGATATCCGCCGAGTCAATTGGCGGCCTCCCTGGCCCCCGTTTTCCGGGAGGCGTTCTTTCTTTTATCCGTTTATCGGC
>DAOWIV010000267.1 GCA_030640725.1 Methanosarcinales archaeon
GTGGAAGCTGTCAGAGTCGGATGCAATCTGCAGCGCGGTCACGATGTGCGTGAACGGGATCTCTGACCGAAGAGACGTCTTTGTCAGGGATAGTTCACGTGCTCTGCCTGTTGCACGGTCGTATTCATCGATCAGCTCGACAATGCGGGACGGATCAAAGTCGATGTGTTTCTCAGGCTTCGTTTTGAGGATCAGGTACCTGAGCACCTCTGGCGGCATGACCCGCAACATATCAGTGATCGTAACGGTCACGCCGGTCGATGATGACATCGCGCCCTTTCCCTTCAGATGGATCCATTCGTAGATGATCGGATATGGGGGCTCATATCCATAGATCTCTCTTGAGATTCTTGTTCCCGTATCATACGATCCGCCCCTTGTCGCATGGTCCTTGCCAAACGGCTCGATCGTGACACCGAGAATGCCCCAGCGTGCAGCCCAGTCAACCCGCCATGTCAGCTTCCCGTTCCCTTTCACAGGCACCGTGCCAGCATAACCGCAGTCACAGGTGTAATCGGCAGTCTCGCGACGATCATCAAATCCTGTGACCTTTGTCGCAGTGATCCGTCCGCATGATTCGCACAAAACATTGAAAGGACTCCAGTCAGCAGGAATCGCTCGTTTTGATACCTTCTCAAGGATTGCTGCGATTTTATCCCGGTTTTGTAGTGCTTTTATGGTTGCTGGCACGAAATCCCCGTTTTCGTAGAGTTCGTGCGCCAGGTAGACCGCAGGTCTGATGTCCAGTTCCTCAAGGGACTCGAGAAACGGCATCAAGTAATGCTCGGCATAATTTGCGCAATTGCCGCACGGGCATGGTATGGCATAGAGCGGCTTGCCAACATGTTCGGCGTAATCATCAGACAGGAACGGATAGACCTTGCGGAGCGGATCAAAGGTGTCCCCTATGTAAATCAGTTCCGCATCTGCCCCGGCGTCGCAGAGTGCCCGGTATGCCCCGTCAGCAGTCAGTACCTCGCGCAGGTTTCCGATATGGATGCTTCCCGAAGGCGTAATCCCTGTCGCGATGATATGCCTCTCCCGGGTCGCAGCCACATTGTCTGCGATGACGTCTGCCCAGTGCCTTGGCTCGTCCATCTTACGTCATCCCACTTCGGGGTTTTACTCTTCGACCGAGATGGTGGTCAGTTTCAGGTGCTGCACCCCCTTAAGCGCCATGAGCCCTTCTGCTACCAGCTTAACCTCGCTTACATCACCCTGCAGCATGATGACCTCCATGCATAGCTCCGCATCCACATGCATGTGGAGTGATGATCTGATCACGTCCAGATGTTTATGCTGGATATTGGCAAGCTCATCAACAAGTCCGCGCTGATTGTGGTTGTATGTAAGCGATATGACACCGACCCGGCTTCCTTTGACCTCGCTTGTCCATTCGTAGTACCTGATGTAACTCCGGATCGCATCCCTGATGCCCTCTGATCTTGATGAGTATCCTCGTTTTGCAAGAATGTCATCAAACCTCGTGAGCAAGTTATCCGGGAGCGATACCCCGATTCTCATCAATTCCTGTTCATTTTCCATTTGATCAACCCACATCGTGTGATGCTGTGTTAATCGACCTCTTGTATGTTATTCATTAATAATATTTTGCCCCATGGTGCAGGATTAAGGGAGTACCTCATAATGATAATGATAATGTTTTAATAGGATGAGAAACAAAGTTACGTTTGTAGGAGTGAATAATGAGATGCCGGGATTGCGAAGTGTACTTGTGAATGGTGCACAAACCAGGATGGCACAAACGCCCACCGCAACCACAATTGGAAAGCCCACCGATATTGGAGTGGTCGCCCACGCCCCAACAATCAAATCCACAGGAATTGCCGTCCTGGATCGCAATCTCGAAGGTGGACTTCCGGCAGGCTCGGTCGTATACATGTCAGTAGACTCAAAATCGATGTCAGAGGTGTTTCTGTACCAGTTTACGCAGGCGCGCAAGACATACTATATTACCACTGGCAGGCGACCCCGGTATGTTGCGTGGGACGTGCAGAATATGGGCTATGATATATCAAATGTAACATTCATTGATGTATACAGTGAATATTATATCACTGCGCAGGGCGATCTGGTAGACAATGTGGGCAATGAATACGTGGATAAGCAGATCACGGAATTTATGATAGACAACCTCCGGAATATTCAGATCGAAGAAGAACTTGGAGATATAAACATCATAATAGATACGATTTCATTTTTTCTTGGTTTGAATGTCAATACCGGCGAGATCAAGAAACTTATGAACGTTATTTACGAAACGACCAAGGAAACGGACGGGCTGACATATCTGTACGGGCTGAAGGAGACGCACAACCCCTCGCTCGAAAACGAGGTCATCAACTCGTGCGACGCGGTCTTTGATGTTGAACTGTACCGCGGTTCTGACGAGGTTATGAGCAGACTCACTATCCCGAAGATCCGCGGACGGACGCCTGTCACAGATCTGCTCAAGTTCAGGATCGGCGATGGTATCCAGATCGATACCTCGACTGATATCGCATGATGCGGCGCAACACCGCATAAAGAAGCGATGCGATCAGCAGATAGATAATGAGATATACGCCGCAGCCCGGACTGTCGATCGCCAGTTTTGCCACGAGGTTCATCGGCGAGTTCTGAAAGATGTAGCAGAGAAGAAAGAGCATGATCAGGATCAGCGAATAGAACAATTGAGACGTTCCCCGAGTCTCAAGTGTGATTGAGATAAACGCACCTGTTAAAACAAGAATAAGGGTCACTGCGGTGACGAGAAGCAGGATCGCCACTGGATTGTGCACCGGGATCTGGTTGAGCAATAATAGCGCAATCCACACCGACACCTGCACAGGTACAATCCCTGTTGCCACGAGTATTTTTCCATCGAGGATGTCAGCAAAGGTCACTGGAGATACGAGAAGGAGATCAATCGTTTTTTGTTCGAATTCCTCTGTGATAAAGTCGATGATCAGACCGCCAGAGATGAATGCCGGAGTAAACACAAGTAACGGTATTAAAACAACATAAATGAACTCAAAATAAGGATTCGATGGTTTTTCAGGAAATTTCAGATCGATTGGCGCGTATCCTGGAAGTCGCGCGGTCCTTATATTACGCACACACTGTTCAAACCGCTCGAGCGGTTCTTTCAATTGCAGCATCAGTACGGTTGCTTTGAGATCGGTTTTCGGGAGGTAAATATGGATATCGATGAGATCACTCCCCTCGATCGTGGTATTTGGGACAAGAAGGATTCCATCGATCTCGCTTCTGTAAAAATCGCTGCCAGCGGTGGAATAATCGGGATATGCTACCGGGGACAGTTTGCCCGCTTCGATCAAGCGGTACAGCAGGGTTTCATTGACAGATCGGTTGGGTCTTATATCGCTGGTGTATCTGGCGTAACCGGTGTAGTTAGAACCGTTGGCGCCGGTGCTGCTGTTCAGCACGATCTCTGATCGGTGCGCAAGCCCGAGGTTTGCGCTTTTCATCTCAGACTCGGAGAGAGAGCCCGGATCATAGAAGGATGTCAGCCCGACCACGAGGAACGAAGAGAATAGCGCGATGAACAGCTGGATAAAGATGGTGAGAACCAGTGTTTTCTCGCTAAAAAGACCTCTCAGATCTTTTTTTGCGATCGAAAGAATATTATGCAAAGATGACACCTCGCAGCAGGAAAAAATTGTACGCTACATGCACAGCGGTTGCCGCAAGCAGGCACACGGAATAACGCTGGTATCTAAGCCCGATTGCGACGATTGCCACACAACCGATGTGCAACAGCAGCGGATAAACAAGGAGCGAGCCCATAGAAATGACCGTGCCAAAGACCGAGTCCGCAATCGAGGCTACGGTGACGAGCATCATCAGCTTCTCCCCGACAAAGAAGCCCGAACCCGCGAGTATTGCCAGGATGATCGCCTGTTTTCCGGTATATCCCTTCAGGGAGAGTGTATAGACTCCGGCAGACTTGAGCACCTCTTCGATCAGCGCGGAGATGCAAATCATCGCGATGATCGAGTAAGGGAGCGGGATATTAAATAATAGCACAATCGACATTAATTCAAACATATAAGCGAACGGGATGAAGATGAGGGTCAGCAGAAACAGATACGATCGCTTGCGCAGGAACAGTTCGATACAGTCGATGATCTTCTTTTTCACGGTTTTCTGGGTGAACAAATCCTCTTCCCTGAATATAAGCGTAGCAAACCCAAATGTTGCGATTGAAACGCAGTAAAACGGAACCGTTGAGAACAGATACTCGCTTAAGCAGATCTCTGTTCCGGTCAGGATCTTTACAACCAGTGTCATCGGGGATATCAGGGCAATTGCATGAATATGCGCAAACATCGCCGGAAAGAATAGATAACCTGATACGATCGTTGAAAAGAATACGCTGACAAACGTCAGTTCCTTAAAGCTTCTTGCAAGTATCGAAGAGAAGAGTGAGAATGATAAAAATAGCGAAACGACAGGGATCATGACGGCGACGATCATGAGGCTGTTTTTCACGATTTCAGATGACGAGGTGGATCCAAGTGTGTATTTGAGGTACATAGCCAGCACAAACATGATCCCGATGGTGGTGATCAGGTACGGAAGCGTCTTGCCCGCGACTATCTCGCGCTTTGTTAGCGGCGATACCAGCAGGAATTCGCCGCTGCGGTTGGTACGTTCGTTCATGATGCTCGCCGAATAGAACTGGGCGACAAAATACATCGGAAACATGAATATGAACGCAAAGATGACTGAAGTGAACGGGATCGGCGGCTCGATGTTTGACGGCGTTGCAACGGTCTGTTTCTCAAGGAAATTTCGTCTTGCCATCTGCCTGAACTCCTGCATGTCAGCCGGCGGTGCAGGGGTGTCTGCGTCCGTTTCAGCGGGACCTGCCGCCCCGGATCGCTTAAGTTCCATGATGATCGCATCTTCTCCGGATACATACGCCTGTGGACCCCGCGCTGCACCTGCCGCGTCATGCGCTGCGTCTGCGTCTGCGCTGCCAGCTACACCATCATCCAAGTCCGATTCTGAGCCGGACCGCGCGGATGCAAGCATCTGAAAGCTCTGCTCACGCTCGAGATGGTGAATCGTGATCCAGACCGGAAAAGAGTTGTTCAGGTCCGGATACGACGAAAGCCTAATCTCCCGATGCAGTTTCATCGTGCTTTTCAGGGCATCCAGAGCTGCTATCGATTTTTCAGTGCCATGGACCGACACATTTCCACTGATAATCAAAATATCGGCGCCTCTGCTCAGATACGCATCTCTGGCATCATCTGATCCCAGCAGCAGGATGTTGAACCGGTCGTCACACTCAAGAATCTGTGCCAGATTCGCGTCATCAAGCGAGATTGTGTACAAGCCGCTACCCATGTTGCTATGTGATGCAAACGACGCGATCACCACTATCGCAACGACGAAACCGCCCGCCGCGATCATCGATCTGGTGCTCAGATCGAGTCTCGAGCGCAATAACTCCCACTTCGCAATCGTAAATACCCCCACCATCATGTTTATGTCGGTATCCATCGTATTAATCTCTATCCATGGGCGACGTGGCTATCAGTGTGAAAGGTGTGTGCAAATACTACGATGACTTCTTAGCGGTGGCGGGCATCGATCTTGAGATCCATGAGGGCGAGATATTTGGAATCGTCGGACCAAACGGCGCAGGAAAGACCACGCTCCTCAAGATGATCAGCGGGCTTGTTTCGCAGAGCAGCGGGGAAATAAACATTCTTGGATACGATTTTGCGACAAACGAAGTTGAAATCAAGAAAAGGATCGGATTTCTCCCGGAAGACTCTCCTCTCTATGAGAACATGCGTGTCATGGATTATCTGATCTTCTTTTCCGAGATATTTGGTGTAAAGAAGGATATCGCAACCAGCCGCATTCAGGAATTGTTGACTGCGCTTGATCTTAATCCGAACCGGAAAAAGATTGGTGAGCTCTCGAAAGGGATGAAAAGAAAGGTTGCCATTGCCAGATCCCTGATTAATGACCCTGAAATTCTTATCTATGACGAACCGACCTCAGGACTTGACCCGATGACCTCAAAGTACATCGTGGACTTTATCAGGGAACTAAAAGGGCAGGGGAAAACGATTGTTTTCAGCGCACATAACTTATATCAGGTTGAATCGGTCTGTGACCGGATATTAATCATGAACAACGGAAAAAAGATCGTAAACGACTTTACCAAAGATATTATCCAGAGATACGGACGCACTGAGTATCAGATCGAGTTCAGGATCAATGATGTCAGTGGGCTTCATTTCGAGGGGATGGAGCGGTGCAATGAGCATTATCTGATCAGAACACCCAGTATCGACGATATCAACCGCATCACAAGAAAGATCATCGAGAATGACGGGGATATCGTCGAAGTGAGGACGCCTGAGACTCCGCTCGAAGAAATTTTCCTTGAACTGGTAGGGGCTTGAAGGAGGCGGCAAAGCCCCTGAAACCGTATCCTAATTAAGAGATCAGTGACAAAGATTGAGGCAACATGCCGCAGACACCACCCATCGCAGAAAAACTCGCAGAAAGCCAGAAATCGATCAGCATAGCAGAGTTCTTTGAAAAAAACAAGCAGATGCTCGGTTTTGATTCGCTGCAGCGATCGCTGATCACCACGATCAAGGAAGCGGTGGATAATGCGCTTGATGCGTGCGAAGAAGCGGAAATCCTGCCTGATCTCTTCATCGAGATCAAACAATCCCAGTCCGCCACGAACTCGAACCTTGTTGTGATCGTCGAGGACAATGGTCCGGGCATTGTCAGGGACCAGATTCCGAAAGTCTTTGCAAAATTGCTGTACGGCTCCCGCTTTCACACCATCAAACAATCCAGAGGGCAGCAAGGTATCGGGATCAGTGCTTCGGTGTTGTACGGGCAGCTCAGCACCGGAAAACCGGCAAAAATCGTCTCGAAGATTGATCCTGGCGATCCGGCGAATTACTGTGAACTGATCATCAATACAAGCAGAAATGAGCCTGAGATTCTTGAAGAACGGGTTGTTGACTGGGACCCTCCACACGGCACCAGAATCGAACTCGAACTTGCCGGGGCTTATGTGAAGGGCAGGCGCCAGTCTGTACTCGAATACCTGCGAAACACCGCAATTGTGAACCCGCACGCAAGAATCACGCTGGTAGATCCTGATGGCGAGTATACCACATTCAACCGGGCGACCGATCTGCTTCCTGAGCAACCAAAGGAGATCAAACCTCATCCAGCCGGTATAGAACTTGGCACGCTGGCAAAGATGCTGAGATACACCGACAAACAGCGATTGTCTGCGTTTCTAAAGGATTCCTTCTCAAGGATCGGAGCTGTGACTGCTGAAGAGATATGTACGCACGCAAAACTGAAGCCCGCATCCGATCCGAGAAAACTTGCGCATGATGATGTTGAACGGCTGCTTAAGGCATTTAGAGCCGTAAAGATGGGCTCCCCTCCAACCGATTGCCTATCGCCGATTTCGGAGGATCTTATTCACAAGGGAGTTGAAAAAGAATACACCATCGACTTTATATCGACGGTAAAACGATCGCCTGCCGTGTACGCGGGAAGTCCGTTCCTTATCGAAGTTGCAATCGCTTATGGCGGCGATCTTCCTGCTGACGGCAGGGTAGAGATCCTCAGGTTTGCAAACCGGGTGCCTCTGCTGTACCAGCAGGGTGCATGTGCGATCACGCACGCCATCGAGCGCGTAAACTGGAAATATTACGGATTGTCGCAACCGGGTGGGTTCCCTGCCGGACCGTGTACGATTCTGGTGCATGTTGCATCAACCAACGTGCCATTCACATCCGAATCGAAGAATGCGATCGCTGACGTCCCTGAAATTCTGGATGAGGTCGAAAACGGGGTGCGGGCAGTTGCGAGCAAGATGCGAAAGTATCTTGGAAGGCGGGACGTACTTTCAAAGCGCAAAGAGAAGGAGAATCTCATCAGGAAAGTGATTCCAAGGCTTGCAATCAAAGTTTCCGATATCCTTGACCGGGAACTGCCCAATATCAATCCTGTCGTTGCAAGGATCATGGGAAATCTCCTGGTGTACCGTTTGATCAGAAGGACCGAGGATGGATTTGATGTCGAGATACGGATCAAGAATCATACAGGGACTGCACATTCATTTAAACTGCATGATTTCATTCCTTATGTGATTCAGAGTGCAAAACCGTTACCACGAAAGGCGGCAGTCGGTGATCGGTTTGATTATCTCTGGGAAGTGTCGCTCCGCCCAGGAGAGGATGTGCATCTGCGATATACCATCGATGATGGCGATAGTAACGATAACAGCGGCGAAGAGACTATCACACTTCCGGAACCCGTGGTTGAGGGCGTGTCTGCCGAACTGGTCACCGGCGCCAGGGCGATTGCGTAGGCAGCACGGTACGTGGTGCTCAGGCTCAGGTGTCTGGCCAAACCACTCGCCTCACCCCAGCACATCACCGGATGCGCCCGCAAACCTGACCAGCGCTTCCGCCTCCATCTGGTGCAGAGTCGCAGGGACGATCAGCACATGCATGGGCGCACCAAAATCGAATGTGGCAAGGCTTGTGAGGCGGTCACACTTCACCACGACATCAGGAGATCCTGCCCGCGCAATCCCGACGCCAAGCGCATCCTCAAGAGCCTTCGACTCATCGACTCGCATCAACAACCGGGCAGCATGTGGAATCGTCATGAAGCCCTGCATGGGATCGATATCAAGGAACAACAATGTGTGAAGATCGTTATCGCGGTTTTGCAGGATGACATTGTACGGCGTCTCCGAAATTACGGTCTTCGACCTGCCATGATACGGAAAAGGGATGGTTGCCGATTTTCCAAACCGGTAGTTCTGCAAGCCCGTAAGACCCGCTACCGCCGATGCAATCGATGAACCATGTACGATCGCGGTCTTAATTCCGAGATCGGATGCGCGCAGACGGAGATCAACGTGCGTTGTCGATACCATTGGATCTCCGCCGGTGAGGAGCACCACATCCTCCTTGATCGCATGGTGCAGCCACGCCGGGTCTATTTCGATCTCGTTTCGCGAAAGCACTGTTACTTTCTTCTGGTAGAGCGATTCCATGCGTTCGATGGTTGTTCCCATCATTTTCGAGGTGTAAAACTCGGCAAAGACCATATCCGCGTCTCTTATTGCCTTGACGCCTTTTAACGTAACGTCCTCTTCATCATAGAGTCCAAGACCGACAAACGTGAGCATAGGGGTGATTTTGACATCAGTTTATTTAAGGTGCACTACAAAAACCGGGATTATGGAGATCCACACCAGATCAAGACACTACCTGCGAAGCAACAATGTGAAGAAAATCTTAAAAGAACTTGAAAAGATGTTCGATCCGTTGGATATCGATGCAGCGTTCAAAGGAAAACGATTTGAACTGCTCAAAACCGGTCCTTATGACGTCATACTGGTCGATGATGAACCGATGATCTTCATGCCGGATGATGAACCGTTTCTCACCGTAAAAGGCGCGCTTTTGACCCAACCGAAGCGGCGGGTCGTTATGGTGGACGCTGGTGCTACCAGGTTCGTGGTGAACGGCGCTGATGTGATGCGTCCCGGGATCGTGCAGGCGGATCCTGATATCGAGGCTGGCGATCTTGTGATCGTTGTCGAGGAGTTGCACAAAAAAGCGCTTGCAATCGGACGTGCGCTCGTTTCAGGAGATGACATGCCTGGCGAATCAGGCAAGGCGGTCAAGTCCATCCACTATGTCGGGGATACGCTGTGGAATATAGTGTGATGTTACGATTTCCGAAAAGTTTATTAACGAATAAGAATCATGTAAGTATGGCACGCACCGTGTCACATATTCAAAGGTGAATAAATGCCTCCATTTGCCTTTGATATTTGAATCGCGATGGGGTGAAAGGTTCCTCCTCAAACACCTCTCTCGCATGTGGGCAGTGGGAGGGGCGTGGGGTTTAGTATTATCATGTAGCGGTCCCTGCGCCACCCGCGTGCCTGTGGCGGTAGTCATTCCAAAAACGTAAAATGCGGGGCAGACTACCAAAAACGATTGGCTCACTCTTCGCGGTTCCCGGATCACGACTTTGCAGCCGCACAGATCTCATCTGCTATCTGCTCGATGCTGCCGCTCCCATCAACCGTCACAAGCGTCCCCATGTTTCCGTAATAATCGATCAGGGGTTGCGTCTGTTTTTTATACACGGAAAGGCGATTTTTAATCGATTCTTCCAAGTCATCGTCGCGTTGATACAGTCTCTTGCCGCACCGGTCGCATACGCCCTCATTTTCCGGCGGGTTGAATATCAGGTGGTATGTTGCCCCGCATTCACATACGCGCCGTGCTGACAGGCGGGTGATTAACTCGGCGTCAGGCACCTCAATATTGAGCACGAGATCCAGTCTCCGGTCAAGCCCCGTAAGTATGTCTGCAAGCGCGTCAGCCTGCGGAATCGTTCTTGGGTAGCCGTCAAGGATGAAAGCCTTCGCGCAGTCCGCTTGCGAGAACCTATCCCGGATCATCTCGATCATTACCGAATCAGGGACGAGTTCGCCCCTGTTCATGTATTCTGCGGCGCGACTCCCGAGTTCCGTGCCTGCCGCTCGCCGCAGGATGTCGCCGGTAGAGATGTGAGGGGCGTTAAGTTTCCCGGACAGCAGTGCTGCCTGCGTTCCTTTTCCAGAACCGGGAGGTCCGAGGAGTATGATATTCACCATATCCTCATGTCCCGCCAAAGAACGAGCGCATCATCGGGTGCATCTCCATCAACTGCTCTGATGCAAGATCCTCGTACAGTCGGTACACGATGCTCACGGTCAGCAGAAGCCCGGTGCCGCCAGCCTGACCGACCGTCCCGAGTAGCGATGCAAAAAGCGTGAGCGCGCCGATAAACGCCCCGCCGATGATCGTAACCTTCGGAATATACCGATCCATGACTCGCTCGATGCTCTGCGGGCTCCGCCTGAACCCTGGAATCTGCATCCCAGATCTATGTATGTTCTGCGCAACGCTCTTTGCACCCATACCGGTCGTCTCGATCCAGAACAGAGCAAAGATGATACCACCTCCGATCAGCATCCCTGCGTCACATAAGACGCGGAGCGCGATCTGCCAGACCTCGATCGTAACCCCCATAGTTGCGTATTCTGTCACTACAAGCGACGGGATCCAGTCGTACGGACTGTTAATCGGTGAAATATAGTACATTAAACCGCCAAGCGGCGTGGTTCCGGTGTTTCCACCGAACTCCCCGAGTATCGTGATTCCTTTGTTGGACAGGAGCATTCCGATCATCTGGATGTTTGCCTGCAGTGCCCTGACAAGAATCATCGGAAGCACGCTTGCATAGATCAATTTCACAGGGAACCTGCCTCTTGCGCCGCGAACTGCGCTGTGAGCCAGTGGAATCTCGATCCTGGTACTCTCCGCGAATACAACGACCAGAAATATGGCAACGGTGCTGACCAGCGCAAGGAGTCCTGTGACAATCAGAATGTCGATGGTGTTCGTTGGTAGCCATCCGACCTGAATCATAGATACCCATTTCGGAATCAGACCAATCGGCAGTGAACCCGCCCCGGATTCCGGGATCCAGCTGAAGAGACCTGTGAAGATCTGCTGAGATACGCCCGCAACGATGAAAAGTCCAACGCCTGACCCGATGCCCCACTTGGATATAACCTCGTCCATGAAGAGAATCAGCACGCCGCCGATACATATCTGGAGGAGAAGAAGAAGCGTGATGGCACCAAGGCTGACACCAAACGCGCTTGCAACCTCGGTAGACGGCTCGATATATCCACCCAGTACCTGCGGAAGCGCGGTGAACAGGATCATCGCAAAGACCAGCATCTTTTGCGCGCCCTGGAAGATCGACTGATCACGAGGATCGGACATATCAAGATTGATGACCTTCGCACCGACCAGCAGTTGCAGAATGATCGATCCGGTAACGATCGGACCGATACCAAGCAGCATCAGTGTTCCACCCTGTCCTGCAAGGAATGCACGATACATCGCAAACAGGTCTGTAGACTCAGGTGACATGCCAAAGAGCGGTATGTTCGAAAGCGCAAGATACAGTACAAGAACGCCGACCGTCCACAGGAGCTTCTTCTTGAGGTGTACGTGTCCCTCCGGACTTGCAACCGCCGGCAGTCTGGCAAGAATCGGCTCAACCGCTTCTTTAAAACTCATTAAAACACCATCTGCATGATCATTCAGAAGGTATGACTGCTGTGCCGCCTGCGTTCTCAATCTTTGTGATCGCAGTGGCGGAAAACGCCGGTGCAGTGATCGTCATGGACTGGTTCACCCTGCCAGTACCAAGGATCTTGTTGATGCCAAGTCTGCCGGCATCGATGTGTACCACACTATCTTTCTGCTCGGCGACCCCTGCACGCAACAATTCAGGTACCATACCATCGAGTTCACCTATATTAACGGCATTCGTACCGGAAATAACTTTTTGCGGTCGTGTGAACCCGTGTTTTCCATAAGCGTACCCGCGCAGAAATGCTCGTACGGCATGATGTTTGCATGCGCCGCATTTACCGCGCCCTCCGCGATTGCCTGCACCCCGTCTGTTCTTATGCGTACCTCCGCCACAGGTGCGCGATCCTCTAAATTTCTTTGCGTTCATCCGTATGTAGCCTCTATGATTTTTTTAGATTTCACATTTTGCAATTGCTCATGTCCATAACGGATTCCTACGGATATAAAGGTTATTATACCAGTTGATCAGCGATTGACCATGTATGGTACGATCATGCACGACACAGCGGAAAAACAAGCATACCTTAAATATAAAGAGATATAAGTAGTAATCACCAACATCGGAGGGATGGAAATGGCAAAAATATTTGCAAAGAACCTGTCGAAGAAGAATGTCATGAGCAGCGATGGGTCTGTGATCGGGGTGCTGTACAACATTGTGATGGATGTCCAAACCGGGAAATTGGTCAACCTTGTGGTGAAACCTGACATGTCGGTGGACAAATCCAGATACCAGATGGAAGGAAATTACATATTGATCGGCTTTAGCGCGGTTCGTGCAGTCAGGGACTTCATCGTTGTTGACAAGAAAGAAGCGATGGCATAACGCCGTTACAACGCTACTAAATGTCTGTAAATACACAGTATTCGTATGTATCTCCTGAAGAGTCGTATGCAGAGACTCTACGAACAGTTAAAAAACTGATGCTGATAACTTATGCTGTTCTTACGGCATCGTTCGTCATACTCGGCATCCTTGCCGTTTTGCTGGTCTTCAGATTGTATAATGAGGGCGTGTCCATTGTCTGCGATTTCATCGACTCTATGAGCTGGTGGATCGCGGTGCTGATATTAGCGCCGATCACAGGATATGGGGTGACTTATGCAGTTGCCCCCCGCATTATACAGAAGGCGCTGTATGCCGATATCCAGCTTCGGGAGGAGTCGCTTGGTGTGCGCAACCAGATGATGCTGCTCGAAGAGCACGTCGATACGCTTGTCTCGGTCGTGGACAAAATTCATGTCGCGGCTGACGCGTGCAACGAATCTGCACGCGAGGCGGGCGTCTCTGCAAACGAGAGCAGGACCGCGACCGGTAGGCTGGAGGATGAGATTCGCGGGCTTAAGAAGGCGACTGGTAGGGCGTACGAGGTGGTCGGATTGTTCGATGAAGCTATCGACCTGTTCAGTAAGAAAACCACAGATTTGAACGATGATATAGAGTCGCTTGAGAAAACTCTCGATGATCTGGCAAATAACCGGGCAAAGGTGCTCGAAGAATCGCTGCAACCGATGAAGAACAGTCTCCTTGCGTTAAGAAAGGAGAACGTGCAGATGCACAGAGCCTCGGTGGAACGGATCAAATCGATAGAAGATGCGGACGAGGACCTGCACGAGTTCCTGCTCGAACTGATACGCAGCGTCTCGTCAACATATCGCAGCCATGAGGATAAGAAGCGGGTGAATTGATCATTTTATTGTGGTAATTGGAGATATTTTATGGAAGATGTTTCTTCGAAAGAAAATCAAGTTAAAATACTGCTCGAAGAGTATAAGATATTTCGCGAAGAGATTCTCCAAAATATTTCGGCTCTCGGATATCTCGCGTTGCAGTGAGATGACCTCAAATTGATAGGTTACCGTGTATACATTGCAATATTCACTAATCAACCCCCTGATCAAGTGAGCAATAACGCGCAGCATATACGCTACACTTTTAGCAAATCCGATGATTAATTATTTATACATCTAACCATCCACAATATATTCAATAAATCTAATGGATGGTGAACGATAATGCAACATTTGAGATACCACTGGATATTCCGGACATCGACATCAAGAAAGTGGAGATAATTAAAAACGAAGATATTATCATCACGGTAGTGAGCACAGTTGAGGGAACTTGCTGTCACAGATGTGGTAGAGAGATTATCAAGCCTTATGGTTACGGTAGACCGATCGAACTCCTTCATTTATTGATTCTTGGCATGAACACGTATATTCGTATTCGTCCTGCGAGATATCAATGCACCCATTGTGCTGGCAAACCTGTAACAACGCAGACATTAAACTGGTACGATCCGAGAAGCCCGCACA